>DASSLH010000309.1:0-5599 GCA_035689625.1 Candidatus Methylomirabilota bacterium
GCGGCCGGCGCGCCCGACGCCTCGCTGCGCGCCTCGTTCCTGAACTGGGCGCGCGTGCAGGCGGCGTTGGAGTCCGCCGACCGCCTCGCGCGCGGCCGGGGCTAGGCGGCGGCCGGCCGCGCGCGCGCATCGAGCAGCACGGCCAGCGAGGCCAGCAGCAGCCCCAGCGCGAAGCCGCCCAGCACGTCCGAGGGCCAGTGGGCGCGCAGCATCACGCGCGCCAGGCCGACCAGCACGACCATCACGCCGGCCGCCACGCGGATGGGGCCGGACCAGCGCGGGGGCAGCGAGCCGGCCAGGTACATGACGGCGCCGAAGAACGCCGCCGCCGCCGTCGCGTGCCCGCTGGGGAAGCTGAGCGAGGCGTGCTCGGGCCGCGGGCGGCCGACCACGTGCTTGAGCGCCCACTCGCACAGCGGCGCCACGATCATCAGCGCCGGCCACAGCCACCAGCGCGCCCGCGCGCGCGGGAAGACGACGAAGAGCAGCAGCGTGCCCGGCAGCAGCACGCGCCAGGCGCCGGCCCGGTTCACCACGTGCATGAACCGCAGCACCGGCGGCGTGGCCACGGCCAGCAGGGCCTCGCGCACGGCGACGTCGGCCGGGAAGGCGCCCAGCAGCATGACCGTGGCGGCGAGGACGACGAGGCAGGCGCCGGCAACGAGCAGCACGCCGCGCGGGTGCAGGCGGCGCGGCATCGTCACCGCGGCGGCGGCTCGTCGCGCCGCGTGAGGACGGTCACGATGATCGCGACGACGGCGCCCGCCAGCAGCGCCAGGCCGGCGAAGGCGAGCGCGGCCGCGAGCGGGCTCCAGCCCTCGGCGCCCAGCCCCAGCACGTGATCCAGCAGCACGGCGGCGAGCAGCAGCGGCGTCACGCGTGTCCTCCGGTCGCCGTCACGGCGCGGTCTTGTCGATCGCGACGATCGCCAGGTTGGGTGGCGTGCCGCGCAGGACGAATCGTACCGCGTCGCCGGGCTTGACCGTGTCCACCAGCCTGGGCGAGGCCACGCGGAAGCCCATGGTCATGGCCGGCATGTACCCGGGGATTTCGCCATGCGTGATCACGATCAGGCCCAGGTCGGCTAGGTCGGCTCGCACGACGCCCTCGCCGTGGTACTCGCGCTCGCCGCCGGCCGTCAGCGCGGCCACGCGCTCGGCTTGCAGCTCGCGGGCCAGCCGCTGCGCGCGCTGCCCCCACCACACGTAGCCCCAGCCCACCCCGATCAGCAGCGCGAGGTTCACGAGGAGCACGACGCGCCAGGCGCGCATCAGTGCACGTGCTCGGCGGGCGGCGGCGGCGGCGCCTTCTCCTGGTTGAGCTGCTGCACCTCGGCCAGGAGCAGGTTGGGATCGCGCGTCGTGTCGCCGCTGGCGGCGGTGATCGCGCGCAGGTAGCCACGGCGATCGATCAGGAACTCGGCGTGCGGCGCCGGCGAGAACAGCCGGTACGTCGCCAGGATGTCGGGCGCGCCGTCGGTGACGACGGAGAAGAAGAACGGCGGGCTCTGGCCCAGGTGCCGGACCGCGTCGGGGTCGGCGTCGGTCGGCGCCGCGACGATCTCGACGTCGAGCGTGGCCAGCAGGCCCAGGTTCTCGGCCAGCTGCACGAGCCGGGCACGCGAGGCGGGCAGCGTGTAGAGCACGAGCAGCACGATCTTGCGGCCGCGATAGTCCTTGAGCGCGCGGGCCGGCGTGGGGCCGACGGCGAACGTGAAGTCGGGCGCGACGAGCCACGGCCGGTCGGGATCCACGCTGGGGCCGAGCAGCCTGGCCTGGTCGGCCGCCGTCAGCGCGCGCAGGAAGTTGACGAGGCTCCAGCGCTCCTCGTCGCTCAGCGCGTTGCCGAACGGCGGCATCGGCGGCTTGCCGTGCGTGATCCACCAGAAGATGTCGCCGGCCGTGTGCAGGTTGATGTGGTGCGCGCGCAGGTCGGCCGGCCGCGGCGTGAGCGTGGCGGCCTCGGGCCCGTCGCCGGCGCCGCGCGGGCCGTGGCAGCGCACGCAGTGGGCCGCGAACAGCGCGCGGCCCTCGGCGATGGCGGCCGCCTGGTAGGGCACCGTCGGCCGCTGGAAGGTCGTGGGGTAGGCGTCGGTGACGAGTGGCGGCAGCGCGATCGCCGCGCCGCCCAGCAGCACGACGGCGCCGCCGGCGGCGATCGGCCAGCGCAGGCGGCGCACGAAGACCGCCGAGAGCAGCGCGACCACGCCCAGCACGGCGACCTGGCTGCCGACGAGCGCCTGCCTCTTGAACGCTGGCGCGACGTCGAGGTTGTCGAGCGAGAGCCGGAACGACAGCGGCCACACCGGCTCGGTGTGGCGCGCCGGCGGCGTCACGCTCATCACCGCCACGATGCCGATGACCGCGATCGCCAGCCCGGCCTCGCCGGCCACCAGGGCGCCCAGCCGCCGCATCGCCGGCCGGCCGACGCTCGCCGCGTCGCCCGACAGGCGCGGGATCAGCCGGCGGTTGAGCGCGGCCAGCGCCAGCATGGCGGCGACCAGCACGAGCTTGACGACCAGCAGCCGCCCGTGGCGCGTGCCGAGCAGGCCGGCCACGCTGCCGACCTGCAGCCACGTGTTCCAGGCGCCCGAGAGCAGCACGACGAGGGCGAGCTGCAGCGCCGCCGCCGAGAAGCGCCGCGTGGCGACGACCGCATAGGGCCGCGCGTCGGCGCCGCTCTCGCGCGCGGTCAGGCGCAGCAGCAGCGCCAGCGGCAGCAGCGCGCCCACCCAGAGGCCGGAGGCGGCCAGGTGCACGACGTCGGCGGCGATCGCCGTCGCGGTGCCCGGCTCGACGGCGGCGGCGTGGCTGGCGGCGGCGATGAGCCCGAGCGCCAGCAGGCCGAGCAGCGCGACCTCGCCGCGGGCGGCCCGCCAGTCGACCCGCTGGCTCAGGTCCGCGCGCACGGCGACGAAGGCGCCGAGCAGCAGCAGCAGGCCGCCGCGCAGGAGCCAGACGACGCCGCCCTGCGTCTGCAGCAGCAGCCGCGTCAGCGCGGCGGGCTCGAAGGCCGCCGCCGGCCGGCCCTCGAGCAGCGCGGTCTGCGCGGCGACGGCGACGACGGCGCCGGCCAGGGCCAGCACGACCAGCACGCGACAGGCGGCGACGATGCGCGCTTCCCAGCGCCGCGCCGTCGGACGGTCGGACGGGCCGGCCAGCAGCAGCAGGGCCGCGCCGCCCACGAGCAGGATCGAGCAGGCCAGGTGCAGGAAGCGCGCGACGAGCGCCGTCACCGACCTCCGTGGTGGTGCTCGCCGCCGGTGAGGCTGCGCAGGTAGGCGACGAGGTCGATCGTCTCCGCCAGCGTGAGGCTGTCGCGGTAGTCGGGCATGATCGAGTGGCCGTCGGGACCGGTGAAGCCGGGCCCGGTCACGATGACCGCGTTGGGGTTGATGATGGACTCGGCGAAGTACTCGGGCGGATGCATCGCGCCCATGCCGGCGAGGTCCGGGCCGGTGGGCTTGGCATCCGCGGCGACGGCCGGGAACGACTCGCCGGCCACGGCGTGGCACTTGTAGCACTCCAGCCGCACGAACACCGCGCGGCCCTTGCCGGCGTCGCCGTCCGGCCACGTGAACTTCCAGCCGGCCGGCACGCCGCCGCCGCGATGCAGCTCTTCCATCGTCGGGTGGTGCTGGGCGCGCGCCGGGCCGGGCCCGAGCGCCGTGACGAGCGCAAGGATGAGGCCGAGCAGGAGGGTCCTCATGGATGCGCAGCCTACCACGCGCGGAACCAGGCTTGAGCGTGCGGGGTTCCCCGTATACAGTGTCGTCCGTGCGTCGCCTCGCCGCGCTGCTCCCGGTCCTCGGCCTCGCCGTGCTGCTCGCGCTGTTCGCCTTCGAGACGGGGATGCACTCCGTCCATCACCTCGGCGAGCGACCGCCGGTGCCCTGCGCGGTCGCCAGCGCCTCCGCGCACGTCAGCGGCGTCACGACGACCGTCGTCGAGGTCGTCACGCCCGCGCCGGCCGCCGAGCGTGCCGCCGAGCGCGCGCCCGTCTCGCCCCTCGCGTTGCGGCCGATTTGCGTCCACGAGGGTCGCGCTCCGCCGTCCGCGCCTGCCGCCTGACCGTCGCTCAGGTCCCGTTCGACAACGGATTCGCGTCCGGCCGCGGCCTCTCCGGCGCGCCGGCGCGGCAGGAGGCGTCCATGCTCCGCTGGATCGCAACGCTCGCCGCCGTCGCCGCCGTCGCCCTCGTCGGCCTGGCGCCGGTGGCCGCGCGCGCCCACGGGCTCATCGGCACGCGGTTCTTCCCCGCGACGCTCGGGATCGACGATCCGTTCGTCGCCGACGAGCTGTCGCTGCCGACCATCTCGCACATCAAGACGCGGGGCGAGGGCGACGCGCCGCCCGCGCGGGAGACCGACTTCAGCGCCGAGCTCTCCAAGCGGCTGACGCCGGATCTCGGCTTCTCGCTCGGCGGCACCTACCGCGTGATCGATCCCGACACGGGGCCGGTGGTGAACGGCTTCGACAACATGGAGGTCAGCCTCAAGTACGTCCTCTTCAAGGACGCCGAGCACGAGACGCTGCTGTCGCTGGGCCTGGGGTGGGACGTCGGCGGCACCGGGATGAAGAAGGTCGGTGCCGAGTCCTTCGACACGGTGACGCCGGCGCTGTTCTTCGGCAAGGGCCTCGGCGACCTGCCGGACGCGCTCGAGCTGGCCCGACCGCTGGCGCTGACCGGGTCGGTGGGCGTGGCGATGCCGACGCGCCACGCGAACGTCACCAGGGTCGTCGAGGACGACGGCAGCGTGTCGTTCGACCGCGAGGTCAATCCCAGCGTCGCCCGGTGGGGCTTCACGCTGCAGTACAACCTGCAATATCTTCAGTCGAACGTGCGGGACGTCGGCCTGCCGCCGCCGTTCAGCCGGATGATCCCGATCGTCGAGTTCGTGATGCAGACGCCGCTGGACGACCCGCGGAGCGCCGGCCGCACGACCGGCACGATCCAGCCCGGCATCATCTGGTTCGGCCGTTACATCCAGCTGGGCCTGGAGGCGGTCATCCCGGTCAACGAGCGATCCGGCAAGAACGTGGGAATCGTCGGCCAGCTGCACTTCTACCTGGACGACATCCTCCCGAAGGTCTTCACGTGGACGCCGTTCCACGGCGTGCTGGGCCCGACGCAGGGCCGGTAGACTGGGGGCGATGCGCCCGGTGAAGAGCCCGCTCGCCGTCGCCGCCGCGATCCTGCTGGCCGCGCTGCTCGTGGCCACGAGCGCCATCGGCCACGCGTTCCTCGACCGCGCCGAGCCGCGGGTGGGCAGCAAGGTCCGCACGCCGCCCGCGCAGGTCCGGCTGTGGTTCACCGAGCGCCTGGAGCCGGCCTACAGCCGCGTGCAGGTGATGAACGAGGCCGGCCAGCAGGTGGACAGGGCCGACGCCAGCCTGGACCCCGGCGACCCGCGCCAGCTGCGCGTGTCGCTGGCGCCGGTGGGGCCCGGCACCTATCGCGTGCTCTGGCGCGTGCTGTCCGTGGACACCCACATCACGGAGGGGGACTTCAAGTTCCACGTGGTGCCGTGAGCGCCGCGCGGGCGATGTTCTTCGACGCCGGCAACACGCTGATTCGCATGGACGGCGCCGCCGTCGTC
>DASSLH010000310.1:0-3075 GCA_035689625.1 Candidatus Methylomirabilota bacterium
GTCTACCGCCACGACTTCGGCGAGTTCCTGGCCATGACGCTGGCCGAGCGCGAGCAGCGCTACCGCAAGTTCGGCGCCTCGCCCTACATCGGCGAGCCCAACGTCAAGGAGTCGGCCGGCGGCCTGCGCGACATGCACACGGCGATGTGGCTGGGCGCCGCCAAGTTCGGTGCCCGCACGCTGCGCGAGCTGGCCGATCGCGGGCTCATCACGCCGCGCGAGCAGGCCGGGGCCGACGCCGCGCTGACGTTCCTGTGGCGCGTGCGCAACGAGCTGCACTTCTTCTCCGGGCACAAGAACGACGTCCTCACGCGTGACCTGCAGCCGCGCATCGCCAAGAACCTCGGCTACGAGAACGAGGGCGAGACCCTGGGCGTCGAGCGCTTCATGCGCGACTACTACCTGCACGCGCGGGCCATCCACCGGATCTCGCGGCGGCTCATCGCCCGCTGCCAGGAGAACCTCTCGCGCCGCGGCTCGGCCGAGCGCCGCCACCGCCAGCAGGCCCTCGCCGACGGCCTGGTGTTCTTCGACGGCCGCCTGCACCTGGCCGACCGCGACCCGAGCGCGCTGCGCGCCGATCCCGTGCGCATCATGAAGGTGTTCTGGCACCTGCACCGGCTGGGCTGCGAGCTGTCGCTGGACCTCGAGCGGGTGATCGAGGACTCGCTCGACGTCGTGGACGCCGCCTTCCGCGCTTCGCCGGCCGTACGCGACCTGTTCCTGGACATCTGCCGGACGTGGGGCCGGGTGGTCTTCACGCTGTCGGTGATGCACGAGCTGGGGCTGCTGGGCCGCTACCTGCCGGAGTTCGGCGCGCTGACCTGCCTGGTGCAGTACGACGTCTACCACAAGTTCTCGGCCGACCAGCACTCGCTGCTGGCCGTCGAGCACCTGGAGGCGCTGGCGCCGGGCCAGTCGGCGGAATCCGAGGGCGCCGCCCAGGTGTTCAACGAGGTGGACAAGCCGGAGCTCCTGATGCTGGGCATGCTGCTACACGACATCGGCAAGGCCAAGGGCCACGGCCACGTGGCCAAGGGCATCCCGCTCGTGCAGGCCCTGACGCAGCGCCTGGGCCTGCCCGAGACCGACGCCGCCCGCGTCGAGTTCCTGGTCGCCCACCACCTGACGATGTCGCACATCGCCCAGCGCCGCGACATCGACGACCCGCGCACGGTGGCCGACTTCGCCGCCACCGTGGCCGACACCCAGCGCCTGCGGATGCTCTATCTATTGACCTACGCCGACATGCGGGCGGTGGGCCCCGGCGTGCTGACCGGCTGGCAGGCCGCCGTGCTGTACGAGCTCTACCGGCGCACGCTGCTGCGGCTCACGGGCGGGCGCGACGAGAAGCCCAACCGCGTGCAGCTCGTCGAGCGCCTGCGCGAGGTCGTCAAGAACGAGGTCGGCCTGCAGGCGGTCAAGGCCCACGTGGCGATGGTCCCCGACCGCTACGTGACGAGCACGAGCGTGCAGCGCATGGCCGAGCACCTGCGCCTCATCGCCCAGCTGGAGGCGGCGCCGGTCGCCACCGAGCTGTTCCACCACCCCGACCTGGGCTCGTCCGACCTGGTCGTGGTCACCCGCGACGTGCCCGGTCTGTTCGCGCTCATCGCCGGCACGCTGGCCGCCCACGGCGTCAACATCATCTCGGCCCAGATCGCGACCCGCGCCGACGGCATCGCGATCGACACCTTCCAGGTGAACGATCCGACCGGCGAGACGGTGACCTCGGCGGCGCACTGGAGCCGCGTGCTCGACGCGCTGCGGGCGGTGCTGGCCGGCGAGCAGACGGTCGAGGCGCTGCTGGAGCGGCGCCAGCGCGCGGCCCGCCCGGGCCCCGCCGGCTTCTCGCGGCCCAAGATCGCGGTGGACAACCGGCTCTCCGACGACGCCACCGTCGTCGAGGTCAAGTGTCCCGACCGGCTGGGCCTGCTCTACCTCATCACGCGCACGCTGTCCGCCGAGGGCCTGGACATCGCCAGCGCACGGATCGCGACCGAGATCGACCAGGCGCTGGACACGTTCTACCTGCACGACCGCGGCGGGCGCAAGCTGGCCGAGCCCGCGGCCACCGACCAGCTGCGCGAGGCGCTCGAGCACGCGCTGGTGCAGCCTCTCTGATGCTGGGCCGCTACCGCGACACCGTCCGGCACTGGAGCGACCCGGCGGGGCGCACGCTGTTCCGGCTGCGGCTGCGCCCCAACCACCTCACGCTCATCGGCCTGCTCGTCAGCCTGTTCGCGGCGGCCGCGTTCATCGCCGGGCACCTGCGCTCGGCCGGCCTGCTGCTGGTCACCGCGGGCCTCTGCGACCTGCTCGACGGCTCGCTGGCCCGCGCCTCCGGCCAGGTCACGGCGTTCGGCGCGTTCCTCGACTCGGTGATCGACCGCTACTCGGATCTCGTGGTGCTGCTCGGCATCGTGGTGCTGCTGGCTCGCACGCCGAACGGGCGCGGCGCGCTGGTGGCGATGGCGGGCGTCGTCGGCTCGGTGATGGTCAGCTACACGAAGGCGCGCGCGGAGTCCATCGGCGTGGACTGCACCGTCGGCGTGATGGAGCGGCCCGAGCGCATGCTGTGTCTCATCGCCGGCGCGCTGTTCGATCAGCTGGAGCCAGCGCTGTGGATCCTGGCGATCCTGTCCAACGTCACCGCGTTGCAGCGCATCCGCTTCACGCACCGCGCGATGCAGGCGATGCCGGAGTCGTCGACGATCTTCAAGGCCACGCTCGTGCTGCTGCTGGCGCTGCCGGCGCTGGCCGGCGCCGGGGAGGCCACGCCGCCGGCGCCGATGCTGTCGGCCGAGGGCGAGCGCGCCTGGACGCACGCCATCGCCGCCTACCAGGGGGGCGATCCCGATCCCGTGGTGGCCCTGCTGGGCGACGCGGCGTTCAGCACGCCGATCGGCGATCACCTGCGCCTGGTCCTCGCCGACGCGCTGGCGCGGCGCGAGGACTACGCCGGCGCTCGCGCGGCGGCCCTGGCCGTCGCCGACCGCTATCGCGACAGCCGCCTGGCGCCGCGCGCGCTGCTGCTGGCCGCCACGCTGGCCGACCGCCTGGGCGACGCCGCCG
>DASSLH010000311.1:0-2427 GCA_035689625.1 Candidatus Methylomirabilota bacterium
CGCCCGCCGAGGCGCGCGCGTGGTGAGCGCCGCGCTGCTCCGGGCGCTGGACCTGCTGGACGCCGGCGACTGGCAGGCCGCGCACACGATCGTGCAGACGGAGAGGTCCACGCCGGCCGCCTGGCTGCACGGCATCGTGCACACACTCGAGGGCGACCTCGACAACGCGCGCTACTGGTACCGCAAGGCCGACCGCGTGTTCCGCGGCCCCGACGCCGTGCGCGACGAGCTCGCCGCGGCCAGGCGCGCGCTGGCGGCATGAGCCTCTCCGCCGACGCCGGCGTCCGCTCGGCGATCGACCTGCTCTCGGCCTGGATCGAGGCGCAGATGGCCTACGCGTCCTTCCCGGGCGTCTCGGCCGGCATCGTCCACGACCAGGAGCTGGTGTGGGCGGCCGGCTTCGGCTGCGCCGACGTCGAGCGCAACCGCCCGGCCACCGCCGACACGCTCTACCGCATCGCCTCCATCACCAAGCTGTTCACGGCGACGGCGATCATGCAGCTGCGCGACGCCGGCAAGCTGCGGCTGGACGATCCCGTGGTCACGCACCTGCCGTGGTTCCGGGTAGGCGGACCCCACGGCGACGCCCCGCCGATCATGATCCGCCACCTGCTCACGCACACCGCGGGCCTGCCACGCGAGGCGGGCTCGCCGTACTGGACGGACAACGACTTTCCGACGATCGACGAGATCCGCCGGCGGCTGCCGGCGCTCGTCACCGCGCTGCCGACGGAGACCGAGTGGAAGTACTCCAACCTCGGGCTCACGCTCGCCGGCGAGGTCGTCACCGCCGCCGCCGGCCGCCCCTACGCCGACTACGTCAGCGAGCACATCCTGGCGCCGCTCGGCATGCGGCGCACCTTCGTGGCCGCGCCGCCCGCCGATCATCCCGACCTCGCCGTCGGCTACACGCGGCGGCTGCCGGGCCAGGCGCGCACCCCGGCGCCGTTCTCGGACGTTCGCGGCGTGACGGCCGCCGCCAACATGACGACGTGCGTCACCGACCTGGCGCGCTTCGCCATGCTGCAGTTCCGTGACGGCGGCGGCGCCCAGATCCTGCGCGGCAGCACGCTGCGCGAGATGCAGCGCGTGCACTGGCTGGAGCCGGACTGGACGGCCGGCTGGGGGCTGGGCTTCCGCGTGAGCCGCCTCGGCGGCAAGACGTACGTCGGCCACGGGGGCAGCCTGCGCGGCTATCGCACGCTGCTGCAGCTATGCCCGGCCGAGCGGATCGCCGTCATCGTGCTGACCAACGCCGACGACGGCAATCCCACGCTGGCGGTGGACCGGGCATTCGCGTGGGTGGCCCCGGCGATCGGCAAGGCGGCGCCGGCGGCACCGGCGCCGGCGCTGCCGCCGGGCGCCGAGCGCTACGCCGGCCGCTACCGCAACGCCTGGCGCGACGTCCAGGTCCTCGTCGTGGACGGCCGCCTGGCGTACCTCGATCCCTCGCAGCCCGACCCGATGCTGCAGGTCGCCTGGCTGCATCCCGTCGCCGAGCACGCGTTCCGCGTGGAGACGAAGGACGGCTTCGGCGTCAACGGCGAGCTGGTCGTGTTCGAGCTCGGCGCCGACGGCCGCGTGGCCCGTGTCAAGAGCGGCGACAACTACCTGACCCCGATCCAGGACTGGTGAGCGAGGAGGCCCGATGCTCGAGATCGAGACGCCCGCTGACGTCGCGCAGCACGCCGGCCGCGAGCTGGGACCGTCGGAGTGGATGACGGTCGATCAGTCCATGATCGACAAGTTCGCCGAGGCCACCGGCGACCACCAGTGGATCCACGTGGACGTCGAGCGCGCCAGGCGCGAGATGCCGGGCGGCAAGACGATCGCCCACGGCTACCTCACGCTGTCGCTGGTGCCGCGCATGGCCCAGACGCTCATGCGCGTGAAGAAGCGCAGCCGCGGCATCAACTACGGCTCGAACAAGGTCCGCTTCATCACCCCCGTGCAGGCCGGAGCCCGCATCCGCCTGCGCCAGCGCCTGGCCAACGTCGAGACGATCCCCGGCGGCATCCGCATCACCTCGCAGATGACGGTGGAGATCGAGGGGCAGGACAAGCCAGCCCTGGTGGCGGAGCTCATGAGCGTCCAGTATTCCTGATTGAACGTGGGGGCCCCGACATGGCCCCCACACCCCAACGCTCGGGCCGCCCCGGCGGAGCCGTGACGGCCCTCGGTCTCGCGACGCGCTACAATGGTTGGGTGGACGCGCGTCACCGCGATGTGCTCGTCGCCATCATCCGCGAGTACATCGACTCCGCGGAGCCGGTGGGCTCGCGGGCGCTGTGCAAGCGGCACTTCCCGCACCTGTCGCCGGCCACGATCCGCAACGCCATGGCCGATCTCGAGGACATGGGCTACCTGGCCCAGCCGCACACGAGCGCCGGCCGGGTGCCGACCGACAAGGCCTACCGGTTCTACGTC
>DASSLH010000312.1:0-4575 GCA_035689625.1 Candidatus Methylomirabilota bacterium
GGCGCGCGGCGGCGCCCATCGCCGCCTCGCCGAAGCGCGCCGACAGCCGCAGCGCCAGCGCGTCGGCGAACCAGCCGGGCCCCAGCGTCTGCAGCGTCTCGCCGACGTCCTCGGGCGCCACGTCGTCGGCGGCAAGGTAGACGGCGCGCATGACGCCGGCGAAGGTCGCCAGCGGCTCGCCGCGCGTCTCCCACTCGTCGGCCATGCGCGCGACCTCGGGCTTCCGGCCCGCCTCCCCGCGCAGGATCGCCAGGCGCAGGTCCACGCCGGGCGCCAGCGAGTAGTCGGCCAGCTCCTCGTACCAGCCGATCGCCTCGTCGATCTCGTGGCCGGAGTCGCTCAGCGTCAGCACGTACAGGCGGCGCTCCCAGGCCGGCGCCGCCGTGAGCGCGGTCTCGACGTCCATCGTGCGGCCGACCAGCAGGGCCAGCGCGCGCTCGGGCTCGGCCACGCCCGCCAGCTTCGGCTCGGTCGCGTGCAGGCGCGCGATGAACGCCACGAAGCCGAGCAGCACGATCGCCGACAGCATGGTGACGGCGCGCGAGCGGCGCGCGGGCGCCGGCGGCGCGGCGGCGGGCACCGCCTCCGGCGGCAGCGTGGAGTCGGGAGCGGGCGGCGGCAGGTCCGTGGCGATCGCTATTCGGCCGGCGGCAGCGCGTCGCCGGTGACGTAGGGCACGGTGCGCGCGCGCGGCCGCACGCGCAGCCGGGCGACGACCGGCAGGTGGTCGGAGGCGACGCGGGCCAGCCGGCTGCGGTGGACGTGGAACTCCTCGCCCTCCAGCTCGACGTCCCAGTAGATGCGGTCCAGCCGGAAGAGCGGGAACAGCGCCGGGTGCGTGCGGCGCATGCGGCGCATCGGCGAGGAGAATTCCCGCCGCAGGCCGCGGGTGATCGGGCCGCGATGCCACTCGTTGAAGTCGCCGACGACGAGCCGCGGCCCCTCGCAGTCGGCGGCCTTGAGGAAGCCGCCCAGCAGGTCGAGCTGCGCCCTCCGCTCGCGAAAGCCGAGGCCGAAGTGACAGTTGAAGACGTGCAGCGCGGTCTCGTTGAGGCTCAGGTCCACGCGCAGGCAGCCGCGTGGCTCCCGCCCGTACCACGACAGGTCGCAGCGCCGGGAGGCCAGCACCGGCAGCCGCGTTAGCACGGCGTTGCCGTAGGTGCCGGACACGCCGTACGGCCGCGTCTCCCCCATCACCAGCGCCATGTCCAGGCGCGCGGCCAGGTACGTCGCCTGGTCGGCGGTGTCGGCGCCCTTGCCCGGCTCGCGCACCACCTCCTGCAGGCCGATGACGTCGGGGGCGATCTCGGCGATGACCGCGGCCAGGCGGTCGAGGTCGCGGCGGCGGTCCAGGCCCACGCCGCGATGGATGTTGTAGCTGGCGACGACCAGCGGGGTCACGCGGGCCCCTCGCCGTAGGCCGCGAACACCGGGTAGAGCTGCAGCGGGTGCGTGATGCTCGCGGGCAGGCGCGCGCCGGGCGGAGCGATCACGAAGGTGTGCATCTCGTCCTCGGTCGTCCCGGCGTGGGCGCCCACCTCGGCGATGAAGGACACATTGCCGGCCGGCGCCTCCAGCCCGTAGAGCACCAGGTCGCCCGCGCTGGGCATCGCCATCAGGTCGCGGATGCCGGCGACGACGAGGTCGAGGTCGGGGCGGCCCGCGAACGGCCCGTCGCCCAGCGCCTCCAGCGCGTAGCGCTTGCCGCGCCAGAAGCATACCGGCCCGTCGGCGCTGCGCACGAGCACGAAGCCGATCCCGGGCGCGCGCGTGAGCGCCTCGCACAGCGAGGGGAACTCCGGCTCGATGCGCTCCAGCGGCACCGGCTGCGGATCGTCGAGGAAGTAGACGAACGCGTTGGGTCCGGCGGCGATGACGCGCACGCCGCCGGCCTGCCGCGCCTCCTTCAGCTCGCCCAGCAGCCACGGAAAGTCGTGCTCGAGATAGTTGAAGAAGCGCTGGACCACGCCGCGCTCGCGGCCGCTGCGCACGGCCTTGATGCCACTGGCCAGCCGCCGGCCCTCCGGCCGCCCCGGCGCGACCTCGTGGGCGCCGGCCGGCCCCAGGAAGTCCTCGAACAGCACGTGCTCGATGCGGCGGCCGCCGGTGATCCGCTCGAACGGCACGCAGTGGGCCTGGCCGTGATCGGACAGCACGTAGAGATCCCAGGCGTGCTCGCGCACGCGCCGGGCGGTGCGCCACAGCTGGTGGATCGAGCGGTCCACCGCGCGCAGCGAGCGCAGGGCGCGCCGGTCGCGGGGGCCGTAGGCGTGGGCGACGATGTCGTAGTCGAGGTAGTTCACGAACACCGCCGGCGCGCCCTCCCAGACGTCGCGCGAGGCCGAGAGCGTGAACAGCTCGCGCAGCCACACCGACACGCCGATCTTGATCGCCAGCAGCTTCCAGCCGCGCGGCGCGTTCACCGGGTCGGCCACGAAGCCCAGCAGTGCGCGCCCCAGCGCGAACGCCGAGACGCCGGCGCTCTTGAGCACGACCCATGCCAGCACGACGCCGGCCGACAGCGCGCGCACGAGGCCGCCGCCCGACGGGCGCTTGAGCCGCGCGAAGGTCATCAGGTTGTTGGCGGCGCCGCCGGTGAACACGCAGCCGTAGGCGCTGCCGCCGGCGAGGATGCCGCGCCGGCCGTCGGTGTGCGCCGCCTCCACGCGGGCGGCGTCGCCGGCGCGCGGAAAGTAGACGTCGGTGCGGTGGCGCTTGTCGTGATAGTGGAACCCGGGGATGTCCGGCGCCACGCCGTACATGGCGGCCATCTGGAACGCCGGCGTCGAGGTCGGCAGCCCCACCGACATCGGGTGCAGCCGGTAGCCGCCCCGCTCGAGCAGCCGCCCGAGGAACGGCATGCGTCCCTGCGCCAGCGCGCGCTCGAGGACGCTGCGCGACAGCCCGTCGATCTGCACGATGAGCAGCCGACGGCGGCCCGGCGCCGGCGCGCGTCCCAGGCGCAGCCGTCGCACCAGCCGGTCGAGCCAGTGCTGAAGCAGCAGGGCGAGGTCGTCGAGGGACATCCGCGGCTTTCATTGTACTATCGGCCTCGCGATGCCCTCCTCGATCGTGGCCGCCGTGCGGCGGTTCGTGGACGACGAGGTGCGGCCGACCGCCGCCGCCCTCGAGCACGCCGACGCCTACCCGCACGCGCTCGTCGCCCGCCTGCGCGAGCTGGGCCTGTTCGGCGCGCTGGTGCCGCGCGAGCACGGCGGCCTCGGCCTCGACGTGACGACCTATGCGCGGGTGATCGAGGAGCTGTGCCGCGGCTGGATGTCGCTGGCCGGCGTGATCAACAGCCACACGATGGCCGCGCTGACCGTGCTCCATCACGGCACCGACGAGCAGCGGCGGCGCTTCCTGCCGCGCTTCGCCAGCGGCGAGGCCCGGGGCGGGCTCTGCCTGACCGAGCCGCACGCCGGCTCCGACGTGCAGGCCATCCGCACGACGGCGCGCCGCGACGGCGACGCCTACGTGATCAACGGCAGCAAGATGTTCATCACCAACGGCCGCGAGGGCAACACGTTCACGCTGCTGGCCGTCACCGATCCGCGCGCGCAGCCGCGCCACCGCGGGATGTCGTGCTTCGTCGTCGAGAAGGGCCCGCCGGGCTTTCGCGTTGGAAAATCCCTGGCCAAGCTCGGCTACAAGGGCGTGGACACGGTGGAGCTCTTCTTCGAAGACTTCCGTGTCCCCGTGGACAATCTCGTCGGTGGTATCGAAGGGCGCGGGTTCGGGCACGTCATGAGCGGGCTGGAGACGGGCCGCATCAACATCGCCGCCCGCTGCGTCGGCGTCGCCCAGGCCGCCTGGGAGGCCTCGCTCGCCCGCGCGCGCGCGACGGGCGCGGCGCCGCCGGCACTGGCCGACCTGGCCACCGGCGTGGAGGCCGCGCGGCTCATCACGTACTGGGCGGCGGGAATGAAGGACCGGCGCGAGCGGTGCGACCTCGAGGCGGGCATGGCCAAGCTCTTCGCCTCCGAGACCGCGCACGCGGCCTCGCTGCTCGCCCTGCGCGCGCACGGCGAGGCCGGCGTGCTGGCGCGGCTGGACGTCGAGCGCCACTACCGCGACACGCCGCTGATGATCATCGGCGAGGGCACCAACGAGATCCAGCGCACGCTCATCGCGCGCCAGCTCGTGGAGCGCCACGGCGAGCGGCTCGGCGCGCTGACCTCGCGCGAGGGCGAGCCCGAGGAGCGCCGCCAGCTCGTGCTGGCCGTGCGCCAGTTCGTGGACAAGTCGCTGACGCCCGCGGTCGCCGACCTCGAGCCGGCCGGCCGCTACCCGGAGGCGATCGTCGGCGAGCTGGCCGACCTCGGCCTGCTGGGCGCGACCGTGGATCAGCGCTACGGCGGCCTCGGCCTGGACACCGTCGCCACCGCGATGCTGCTGGAGGAGCTGGCGCGCGGCTGGACGACCGTCGCCATGCTGGTGGCCGACCACCTCGCCTGCGCGCGCGCGCTCGACCGCGGCGCGCCGGCCGCCGAGCGCGAGGCCCGCCTGCCCGCGCTCACGCGCGGCGAGCGGCTGGCCACGACCGTGCTGGGCGGGGACGTCGCCCTCCGCGGC
>DASSLH010000313.1:0-2744 GCA_035689625.1 Candidatus Methylomirabilota bacterium
CGGATCACCACGGCCGGCGATGTCGGAGCGCAGGAGCTGGATCCACGCCTCGGTGCCGCGATCGCGCTGCTGCCGCGCCAGCTCCAGCGCGCGCTCGGCGTGCCGGCCCGCCTCGCCGGGACGGCCGCCGAGCAGGTGCCCCTCGGCCACCGCCGCCACCGCGGCCGCCTGGTCCGGCGCCGGGACGTCCGCGGTCACCACCTGCTCGAGGAGCGGCAACGCCTCGGCGGCGCGGCCGGCGCGGGCCAGCGCCCGGCCCAGCGCCGTCGCCAGCCGCGGGAGCCACACGCGAATGCTCCAGGTCCGGGCGATGTCCATGCCGCGCTCGAGCACGGTGACCGCCTCGGTCATCTCACCGCGCCGCAGCCGCACGTGGCCGAGCGTCCAGTACGCCACCGTGAGGCTGAAGGGATGCTGCGCGGCCTCGGCGATGCGCACGCCCTCCTCGGCGTGGGCGAGCGCGGCGTCGAAGGCGCCGAGCTCGGTCAGCGCGCGCGCCAGCCAGTTGCGGCAGCCGACGGAAAAGATCAGGGGCAGCCCGAGCCGCTCGTGCAGCCGCTCGGCCGGGAGCGCGTCGACCGGAACGCGCAGCAGCTCGGCGGCCTGCCGGTACTCGCCGAGCGCGTGGTGCACCTGGCCCAGCCGCAGCTTGGCCTCCAGCTGCAGGTCGACGTCGTCGAGGGCCTCCGCGATCTCGTGGGCGCGCCGGCCGTAGTCGAGCGCGCGCGCCTGGTCGCCGGTGACGAAGAAGTAGTTCGTCAGGTAGGTACAGGTGCGGGCCAGGCGGCCGCGATCGCCAAGCGTGGAGGCGATGCGCTCGGCGTCCTCGAGGATCTCGAAGATCCGGCGGTGCTCGCCCAGCGGCAGCAGCGAGGTCCGCAGCGCGAAGCGAACGTCCACCGCCACGGCCGACGCGGCCGCCGGCAGGTGGGCGAGCGCGGCCAGCGCCTGCTCGAAGGCGACCACCGCCTCGCGGTGCGCCGAGCGGGCCGCCGCCCGTGTCCCGGCCTCCCGGAGGTAGGCGAGCGCCGACGACCACAGCGCGCCCTGGAACGCGTGATGGGCCAGACGATCGAGCGCGTCGCCGGCGTGGTCGGGATGGCCGCGCTCGATCGCCTCGACGAGCCGCGCGTGCAGGCCGCGGCGCGCCGCCGGCTCCAGGCTCGCGTAGGCGACCTCCTGCGTCAGCGTGTGCCGGAAGCAGTACTCGGTCTCGCCGCCCCGCTCCGTCTCGTAGACGAACTCGGAGGCCTGCAGGCGCGCCAGGCCGGCGACGAGCGCCTCGCGGTTGCCCGGCTCCAGCGCTTCCAGCAGCGACAGCGGCACCTCACGGCCGATGACGGCCGCCCGCTGCAGGAGGTCGCGGTCGTCGACCGACAGCCGCTCGATGCGGCTGCGCAGCACGTCCTCGATCGTGTCGGGCACGACGAGGACGGCCCGCCCCGCGCCTTGATCACGCACCGAGCGCACCAGCTCCTCGAGGAAGAACGGGTTGCCCTCGGCCTTGGCCACGACCGCCTCGAGCAGCGAGGGATCGAGCCGCTCGGCGCCGGACACCGAGCGCGCGAGGCTCAGGCCCTCGTCGCGGCCGAGCGGCTGCACGGCGATCTGCGTCGCGAGCGCGCGCTCGAGCCAGGGGGCCCGGTAGCCGGGGCGCTGCGTGCACACCAGCATCACCGGCGCCGCCGCGATGGCGTCCACCAGCGAGGCGAAGTACTCCTCGGAGGCGCGGTCGATCCAGTGAACATCCTCCAGCAGCACGACGAGCGGCGTGCGCCAGCTCTTGCGCAGCGTGATCTGGCGGAGGATCTCGAACGCGCGGGCCTTGGTCACCTGGGGATCGGCGTCGGCCAGGCGCCCCACCCCGTCCTTGATGCCGAGGAAGTGCAGCAGCGTGGCCAGCTCGTCGCCGTCGTGCAAGCCGAGCCCGTCGAGCTCGGCGTGCAGCCGGTCGCTGATCTCGTCCGGGCCGTCCATCTCGCCCAGGCCGCACACCGCGCGCAGGACCTCGAGCACCGGCAGGTAGGGCACCGCCCCGCCCCAGGCGTGACAGTGGGCGATGACGGTGGCAACGCGCTGCGCCCCCAGCGACTGCTGGAACTCGAACACCAGCCGCGACTTGCCGATGCCGGCGTCGCCGACGATGCCGACGACCTGGCCCTGACCGGCGAGCACGAGGTCGAACCGGCTGCGGAGCAGCTCGAGCTCGTGACGGCGCCCGACGAAGTCGGCGAGACGGCCGCCGAGGCCCAGGCCCGTCCGCTCGCGTCCGACGAGGACCTGCGTCGGGCCGTGCGCGATGGCCGGCCCCGGCGCCAGCTCGAAGCGGCGGGTGAGCAACAGCGCCGCGCCGGCCGTGACCAGCACGCCGTCGACCGGCGCCCGCTCGACGAGCTCGTCCAGCACCGGCCAGAGGTCGCGGCGATCGTCCATGTCGAGATCGACGCCGTCGGCCGCCAGGCCGACGAGCGCCGGCATCGCGTGCAGGCCGAGCTTCACCGCCATCTCGCTGCCCTCGTCACGCCGCGCGCGCTCCAGCGCCTTGACGATCGCCATGGCGGCGTGGGCGGCCCGATCGGCAGCCTCGCCGCCGCCGTCGAGCCCGAACGCCGCCACCAGCCCGATCGGACCGATGCCTTCCGCGCGCCCGCCGAACGTGCGCACCTTGTCCACGATCCCTTCCAGCGCGCGCGCGGTCTCGAGCGCCGCGTCCGGCCGCGCCGGCGGCACCAGCGCCGCGCGCA
>DASSLH010000314.1:0-3837 GCA_035689625.1 Candidatus Methylomirabilota bacterium
AGCACGCGGCCGGGCCGGCCGCAGTTGCGGACGAGCCCGTGCTCGTCCACCGTGCGCACGCCGTTGACCCAGACGCCGTGCACGCCGACGGCCGGGGTGTCCAGGCGACTGGCGCCGGTGGGCAGGTCGTGGACGCGGCGCTTGGGCCCGCGGCCGACGGTGGCGGGATCGAACAGCAGCAGGTCGGCCCAGGCGCCGGCCTGTAGGCGGCCGCGGCCCGGGATGCGGTAGGCGGCGGCGACGTCGCCGCTCACGCGCCTGACGGCCTGGGCCAGCGTGAGGTCGCCGCGCTCGCGCACCCAGTGGCCGAACAGGTGCAGGCCGAAGCCCGCGTCGCACAGGAACGACAGGTGGGCGCCGGCGTCGGAGAGCGCGACCGCGGCGTGGGGGTGGCGCAGCAGCCGGCGCACCTCGTCCTCGTCGGTGTTGAACAGCTTGCAGTCGAACAGCGCGTCCAGCTCGCCGTCCAGACCGAAGTCGAGGAAGACGTCCCAGGGATCGCGGCCTGACTCGGCGGCGAGCGTGGCGATCGTCGTGCCCACGAGCGCCCGGTGCTCCGTCTTCCGCACCTCGGCGATCGCCAGGTGCGGGAACGTCTTGTAGCTGAAGCGGTTGGGCACGCCGGGGCGCGCCGCCTCCTCCTTGAGCTGCTTGCGGAACGAGGCGTCGGCCAGCACGCGGCGATAGGCGGCCTCGTCGTCGCCGGCCAGGATCGCCGGCCGCCAGGCCAGGAACGCCTCCAGCGGGTAGGGATGGCGCAGCGTGAACTCCATGCCCAGCGGAAAGCAGCCGACCTGCGCCCACAGTTCCCGCCCGCGCCCGCGCGCGGCCTCGATCTCGCCGAGCTCGCGGAACACGCGGGTGGGATCGCCGGGATCCACGAACATCGCCGCGATCATCACCGGCCGCCCGCTCTCGGCGGCGATCGACTCCAGCCAGGGGATCGTGGAGGTCATGCCCTTGGTGAGCATGAACACGCCGCGGCCGGCCCGGCCCAGCGCGCCGGTGAGCGCGCGCATCTCCGCCTCGTCGGCCAGCCGCGAGGGCATCGGGATGCCGCTCTCGCCATTGTGCTGCTCGAGCGTGGAGGTCGCGAAGCCGAGGGCGCCGGCCTGGACGGCCTCCAGCACCAGGCGGCGCATCTCGGCGATCTCGGCGGCGCGTGCCGCGCGCTTCGTCGCGTCAGCGCCCAGCACGTACGTGCGCACGGAGGAGTGGCCGACGAGCGAGGCGACGTTGGGCACCACGCCGCGCCGCTCGAGCGCGTCGAGGTACTGCGGGTACGTCTCGAAGTCCCAGCGCACGCCGGCGCGCAGCGCCTGCAGGGACATGCCCTCGACGTGGGTGAGCGCGCGCAGCGTCAGATCGCGGTCGCCGGGACGGCAGGGCGCGATCGTGAACCCGCAGTTGCCGATGACGACGGTGGTCACGCCCAGCGCGGTCGAGGGCGTCGCGAACGGATCCCACGTGAGCTGGGCGTCGTAGTGGGTGTGGATGTCCACGATGCCGGGCGCCAGCGCCAGGCCGTGCGCGTCCACGCGCTCGCGGGCGTCGCCCAGCGCCTCGCCCACGGCGGCGATGCGGCCGCCGGCGACCGCGACGCCGCCGGCGTGCGGGGCGCCGCCCAGCCCGTCGTAGACGATCGCGTTGTCGATGACGAGGTCGTGCACGCGACTCAGCCGTGCATGACGAGACCGCCGTCCACGCTCAGCGCCTGGCCGGTCATGTAGCCGCTGCGGGGCGAGCAGAGGAAGGCGATCACGTGGGCCACGTCCTCGGGCGTCTCCATGCGGCCGAGCGGCACCTGCCGGCGCCGCGCCTCCGTGAACTCCTGCGACGACTGGCCGAGCAGCCGGCCCTGGTCGCGCGCGACCTGCGTCCACATGTCGGTCTCCACGAAGCCGGGGCACACGCAGTTGACGCGGATGCCGTCGGCGGCGTGGGCCAGCGCCAGGCTCTTGGTCATGCTGATGACCGCCGCCTTGCTGGCGTTGTAGGGCAGGTTGGTCTTGCTGCCGATCTTGCCGGCCATCGAGGCCAGGCTCACGATGCAGCCGCGCCCGGCCGCGATCATCGCCGGCAGCACCGCCTGGCTGGCGAAGAACACCGCCCTGGCGTTGATGGCCATGATGGCGTCCCAGTGCTCCTCGGTGACCTCCAGCGTCGCCGCCGCCCGGTAGATGCCGGCGTTGTTCACCAGGATGTCGATGCGCCCCAGCTGCGAGCGCGTGCGCTCGGCCAGGGCGGTCAGGTCTGCGCGCCGGGTGACGTCGGTCGGGATGACGGCGGCGCGCCGGCCCAGGTCCTTGACGAGCTTGGCCGTCGAGTCGGCGCCGGCCTGATCGAGCTCGGCGATGACGACGTCGGCGCCCAGGCGGGCCAGCTCCAGCGCCGTCGCGCGGCCGATGCCGCGGCCGGCGCCGGTGACGATCGCGACCTGTCCGCCGAGCTCCATGGGTCGTTCCTCGCGCGTGACCGAGGAGCGCCCCGGCTTTGCCGGGGCGCTCCGAGCGTCGGGGGGCTTGGGGGCCATGTCGGGGCCCCCATGTGCATAGATCGGCTACTTCCCGGCGCGGGCCTCGAGCAGCAGCTTGACCTCGTTGACGGCCGCGCGCCACAGCGGGTAGCCCTTCTCGTTGTAGGCCTCGTTGACGAGCTTGCGGAACTCGTTCATGGCCTCGTCCTTCTTGTCGGGTGGCGCCACGTCGAGCGTCTTGGACCGGATGAGGGCGGCCCGGCCGGTGGCGGCGTGCGAGCGCTCCACCCAGCGGCCGATCTCGTTCCAGCCCTGGTCGAAGAAGACGACGACCGGGATGGACTGGTAGCCGTTGTTCAGCAGCGAGTCGCGGAGGTCCGTCTCCTTGTCGCGGAGGAACACGCGCAGCTCGGCGCCGGGGATCGCCTCGACGATGTTGGCGATCAGCGGGGAGTTGCGGTGGACGTCGCCGCACCAGTTCTCGGCCGTCATGATGACGTAGCGGACGCCCTTCACGCCGCTGAAGAACTTGCGCTCGTCCTCCGTCAGCTTGGTCTTGGCGTAGTTCTCCTCGGTCCGGGCCCGGGTGTCGCCCATCTGGGCCATGTAGTCCTTCCAGGTCAGGCCCGTCTTGAACCGCGCGTCGTCCATGGGGATCTTGCACTGAGCCATGTGGTCTCTCCCTCCGGTCTGGCGATGGGGTCTCAGCGACCGCGAGGCCTCTTTATACACCCAATGTGCTTAACTGTCAGGGTGCGCCCGGCCCCCCGTCGCTGGCTCATCGTCCTCGCGCTCTTCGTCGTGACGTTCGGGATCTCCACGCCGCTGGCGGCCTACGGCGTGTTCCTGCCGGTGCTGGCCGAGACCTTTTCGTGGAGCCGGGGCGCCGTGGCGACCGCGCTCTCGATCAACCTGCTGCTGGGCGGCGTGGCCGGCTTCGCCGTCGGCGCGCTGGCCGATCGCCACGGCCCCCGCGTGATGCTGGCGCTGACGGTCGGCCTGGCCGGCGCCGCGTTCGCGCTGGTGGCCACGGTGAACGCGCTCTGGCAGCTCTACCTGTTCGTCGGCGTGCTGGGCGGCCTCGGCATGTCGAGCTTTTATCTGCTGGCGGCGGCGACGGTCACGCACTGGTTCGAGGAGCGCCGCGGCCTGGCCCTGGCCCTAGTGCTCGTCGGCTTCAACCTGGGCTACATCGCCGCCGGCCCGCTGGCGGCGGCGCTGATCGCCCGGCTGGGCTGGCGCGCGGCCTACGCCGTGCTGGGCGGCGGCTGCGGCGCCATCACGCTGCTGGCGGCGCTCACGGTGCGGCTGCCGCGGCCGGAGGAGGCGCCCCACCGCGCGCGCGTGGTGCGCGCGAGCGG
>DASSLH010000315.1:0-8231 GCA_035689625.1 Candidatus Methylomirabilota bacterium
GCCCTGGCCGCCGCCATCCGCACCGGTAAGGTGTCCAGCCGCGAGGCCACGCAGTCGGTGCTGGCGCGGCTGGAAGCCGTCAATCCCAAGCTCAACGCCGTCACCGTCGTGCTGGCCGAGCAGGCGCTGGCCGCCGCCGACCGCGCCGACGCCGCCCGACGCCGCGGCGACGCGTCCGGGCTGCTGCACGGTGTCCCGGTGACGATCAAGGAGAACGTCGACCAGGAAGGCCAGGCGACCGCCAACGGCGTCGTCGCCTTCAAGGACGTCATCGCGGCGAGCGACAGCCCACCGGTGGCCGCCTGGCGCCGCGCGGGCGCCGTGGTCGTCGGGCGCACGAACACGCCGGCCTTCAGCCTGCGCTGGCACACCGACAACGACCTGCGCGGCCGCACGTTCAATCCCTGGCACCGCGACCGCACGCCCGGCGGCTCCAGCGGCGGCTGCGCGGCGGCGCTGGCCGTCGGCATCGCGCCGCTCGGCCACGGCAACGACCTCGGCGGCTCCGTGCGCTATCCCGCGTACTGCTGCGGCGTGGCCGGCCTCCGTCCCACGCTCGGGCGCGTCGCCGCCTACAACGCCACGGTGACGGAGGAGCGGCCGCTCGGCATGCAGCTGATGTCCGTGCAGGGGCCGCTGGCCCGTCGCGTCGCCGACGTGCGGCTGGGGCTGGCCGCGATGGCCGCGCGCGATCCGCGCGACCCGTGGTGGGTGCCGGCGCCGCTCGCCGGCCCGCCCCTCGCGCGGCCGATCAAGGTCGCGCTCACCGTCGATCCGGCGCGCCAGGGCGTGCATCCCGACGTCGCCGCCGCCGTCCGCGCGGCGGGCGCAGCACTGGCCGACGCCGGCTATGCGGTCGAGGAGGTCGAGCCTCCCGACGTCGCCGGCGTGGCGGCCTGCTGGAGCGCGATCGTCATCAACGAGATGCGCCACGTCACCCAGCCCTACATCCGCCGGCACGGCGGGCGCGACATCAACCGCTCGCTCGACTTCACGCTGGCCGGCACGGCCGACGTGGACCTGCCCGGCTATCTCAAGGCGCTCGCCGAGCGCAGCCGGCACGTGCGCGACTGGACGCTGTTCCTCGAGCGCTATCCGCTCGTCGTCGGTCCGGTCTCGACCGAGCCGCCGTTCGAGGTCGGCTTCGACACGACGAGCCAGGCGCGGGCGGACGAGGTCGCGCGCGCGCAGCGGCTGCTGGTCGCCGTCAACCTGCTCGGGCTGCCGGCGACGGCGGTGCCGGTCGGCCGCACCGGCGCCGTGCCGCTCGGCGTGCAGGTGATCGGCGCGCGCTACCGCGAGGACCTCACGCTCGACGCCGCCGAGGTGATCGAGGCGCGGCACGGCCTGCCGACGCCGATCGAGCCGGCGCCCTAGCCATGGCCGCCAAGTCCGCCGTCCGCACCGACCAGGCCCCGGCGCCCTTCCAGGGCGCGCCCTACTCGCAGGCGATCCGCTGCGGCGATTTCGTGTTCGTCTCTGGCCAGCTGCCGCTCTCCCCCGCCGGCGAGATCGTCGGCACGACGATCGGGGAGCAGACGGAGCAGGTGTTCCGCAATCTGAAGGCGATCCTCGAAGCCGCGGGAAGCAGCCTCGACAAGATCGTGAAGACGACCGTGTTCCTGATCGACTTCGCGGATTTCAACGCGATGAACGAGGTCTACCGCAAGCACGTCGGCAGCGTGCCGCCCGCGCGCTCGACCGTCTCGGTCAAGGACTTCCCGCGCGGCGCCCGCATCGAGGTCGAGGTGATCGCCAGCGCCTGATCTAAGACGGAAGATCGTCGAGTCGAGCACCTCGACCGGCCCTGAATGCCGCGCGGGCTTCGGCGACGCGCTGCAAAAACTCAGGATGATGCTCGAGGCGATAGTCGAACCAGTCGTCTTCGCTCTCGAAGCCGATCAGCACGCCGGCCGGCTTCCCATGCCGGGTGATGACGATGTCCTCCGACTCGGCGAGACGAAGAAACCGGGAGAGGTCATCCTTCACTTCGGCGAGACCAACCCGGCGGCTACGGCGCGCCATGTTCCTCGAGCCAGCCCGAGGCTTCCTCTTTGGTGACGATGGCGAGGATCTCGACCGCCGTACTCGTGACGTCATGGCGCTCCAGTGCGTCGCGAACCTCCGCACGTCGATTGGCCGTCAGCGACCGGAGAGCTCTCACCGCGTCCGGCGCCAGGACGACCTCGTAGCGCATCTGGCCAGACTATAGCCAGATTCAACGTTGGCGTCAGTCGTGGCGGGATCCTTCGTGGTCCTGCAACGGAAGCGAGAAATGGACGGCGATGCGACGGGCCGCGGCGTCCGCGGGCATCGCGGAGTTGTCGATGGCGAGCGTGTCGCGAGCCGGAATGGCCGCCGTGAGGTTCCAGCGGGCGACGAGGTTGACGGTCAAGTGGTCGTGAAAAACCCTGAACCCGGTGAGCTCCGCGAGTGCGCGCGCGGTGGTGAGCTTGCCGACGCCAGGCGGGCCATGGATGAAGGCGAGCTTCACACCGACTTCACGAGCTCCATCAGCCGCCCGAGCGTCGCCAGCCGCGCGTCGAGCGTGGCGCCGGCGGGATCGACGCGCAGCGTGGTGACGCCGCTTTCGCGGTAGACGCGCAGGCGCTCGCGCACCATCGCCTCCGTCCCCAGCAGGTTCACCTTCAGCGCGAGGTCGTCGGGCACGCGGGCCGCGGCCTCGTCGCGCTTGCCGTCGAGCCACAGGCGCTGCACCTCCAGGGCGGCGTCGGCATAGCCGGCGCGCCTGAAGGCGTCGTTGTAGAAGTTGTGCTGGCGCGAGCCCATCGCGCCCAGCGTGAACGCCAGGCCGGGCTTGCGGGCGGCCACCAGGCGCTCGACGTCGTCGCCGAACGCGACGGCGCCGCCCGCCTGCAGATCCAGCTGCGCCAGCGAGCGGCCGGCCCGCTTCGCACCCGCCTCGATGTGCTCGAAGAACACGCGCGCGTGCTCTGGCATGAACGACGTGCCGAGCCAGCCGTCGGCGACCTCGCCGGCCAGCGCCAGCCCGCGCGGCGACAGCGTCGCGAGATAGACCGGGATGTCGGACCGCGCCTGGGCCGACGTGCGCAGGGCCTTGCCCTCGCCGCCCGGCAACGGCAGCCGGTAGACCTGGCCCTCGAACGTCACGCGCTCGCCCCTCGTCGCCTGCCGCACGATCGTCACCAGCTCGCGCAGGCGCGTGAGCGGCTGCTCGAAGCGCACGCCGTGCCAGCCCTCGATCACCTGGGGGCCGCTGACGCCGAGGCCGAGCACGAAGCGGCCCTTCGACATCGACGCCAGGCTGAGGGCGGTCATCGCCACCAGCGCCGGCGTGCGCGTGCCGGCCTGCATGATGCCGGAGCCGAGGCGAATGCGGCTGGTGCGCGCGGCCATGAACGCCAGCGGCGTGGCGGCATCCAGCCCCCACGACTCGTGCGACCAGGCGAACGCCACACCGAGGCGCTCGGCCTCGACGACGTACGCCGCCGCCTTGTCCCAGTCCTCGTCGCCCTCCAGCCGCAGGCCGATGGCGATCCGCATCACACGCCCGGTGTTCCGCCGAGCGCGGCGGCGATCTTCTGCAGCTGGCCGGCGTGATCGAGGTCGTGCAGGCGCATGAAGAGCAGCGTCTCGCGCCAGTTGAGCGCGCCGAAGAACGGGTGCGGAATCGTGGCCTCCAGCCGGGCCATCGGCGGCGCGCTGCGCACGCGCGCGAAGAGCGCGTCGCGATCGCGCCCGAGATCGGCCCACCACTCGGCCAGCGGCCGCGGCGTGGTGTCCCGCGCGGGCGCGTCGCGCGGCGCGCCGGGCGGCAGGCCGTCGAGGACGCGGGTGATGGCGCCGCCGAAGTGGCGGCCGGCCTCGACCACGTGCGCCATCACCTCGTTGGCGCTCCACTCCTGGGGCGCCGGCGAGTCGGTGAAGCGCGCGGCCGGCACCGCGCGGGCGGCGGCGTCGAGCTGGCCCATCGCCTCCTGCACCTTGCCGATGATCTGCTCGGGCGCGAGCCTGGCCGCCTGCGAGGTCAGGTAGCCGCGGATGCGCACCTGCTCCTCGGGCGTCATGGCCGCGACTTCAGCACGAACTTCTGGGCGCGCTTGCCGGTGTCCACCTCGGTCGTGTAGATGTTGCCGGCCGCGTCCACCGCCATGTTGTGGACCCAGTGGAACTGGCCGGCCTGGCGGCCGTTGCGGCCGAAGCTGCCGAGCACGCGCCCGCTCTCGCGCAGCAGCATCCAGATCCGGTTGTTCTCGCCGTCGGCGTCGTAGAGGTGCAGCTGGGCGGCGTCCTGGGAGAGGTCGGCGTCCCAGGTCGAGCCGTTGCCGCGCGTCTCGGGCGCGATCACGAATTCCTTCACGTAGGTGCCGTCCTTGCGGAAGACCTGGATCCGGTTGTTGGCGCGGTCGCAGACGTAGAGGAGGCCGTCGCGCGACAGGCGCACGCAGTGCACTGGGTTGCCGAAGCCCTTGACGCTGCCGTCGCCGGGCGGCCGGCCGTTGGCGCCCCAGTGGCGCTTGTAGGCACCCGTCTCGGCGTCGAAGACGATCACGCGGTGGTTGCCGTAGCCGTCGGCCACGAAGAGCTCGCGCGTGGCCGGGTCCACGACCATGTTCGCGGGCCGGTTGAGGTGCCGCGTGTCCCGGTCGTCGCCGACGACGCCGGGCTCGCCGATCTTCAGCACGAGCTTGCCGTCACGGGTGAACTTGAGGATCATCCCGTCCTTGGGCCCGTTGCCGGCGAGCCAGACGTTGTCGCGGTCGTCCACGTAGATGCCGTGCTCGTTGTCCGGCCACGGCTGCCCGGCGGCGGGGCCGCCCCAGGACGCGACCAAATTGCCCTGGGCGTCGAACTCCAGCACCGGCGGCGCCGGCTTGCAGCAGAGCGAGCGCGGCGGCGTCAGCGCGGCGCCGCGCTCGTCCTCGGTCAGCGTCTTCGGCCGCTGCACGACCCAGACGTGATCGCCCTTCGTCGCCACGCCGGCGGCCTGGCCCATCAGCCAGTCGTTCGGCAGCGGCTTGGGCCAGAACGGATCCACCTCGAAGACCGGCGCGGCGGCGACGGCGGCCGAGCCGCCGCTGCTCGCCGGCGTCGCGCAGCCGCTCAGGAGCCTCGCCAGCGCCAGCAATGCCAGTCCCGACACGACGACGGCCGCGCGCTTGTGGATCATCGGTGATCCTCCTCGCGCGGGAGCCTAGGCCGCGGCGCACGCGCGGTCAAGCCGCCGCGCCGTCATGCGCCCGACGGTGTCCGATGACACGCTGGCACCGCGCGCCGCGCGCGCGGGCGAAGTGCCTTTCGACGCTAGGCTGCGAGTGTGGCATCGCGCGTGCACCGCCCGGAAGCCGGAGGTAGCCAATGAGCCGAGCGATGGTGGTGACTGCGATCGCGCTCGCCGTCGTGAGCGGCAGTGGATGCGTCGTCCGCACGCGCGGAGTCATCGTGGCCGAGCCGGCCGTCGTGACGCCGCCACCGCCGGTCATCGTCGCGCCGCCGCCGCGGCCGGTCGTCGTCGCGCCGGTCGTGGTCGCGCCGCCCGTCCTCGTCGAGCCGCCGACCGTCGTGCTCGTGCCCGGCACGCGCGTGTACACGGCACCCTCGGCGAGCTTCAACGTGTTCGTGTACGAGGGCCACTACTACAGCTATCACCACGGCACCTGGTACCACGCGCCCCGGCACGGCGCCGCCTGGGCCCCGGTGGCCGTCGAGGCCGTCCCCGTCGCCGTGCGCACGGTGCCGGCCAAGCACTGGAAGATTCCGCCGGGCAAGGACAAGAAGCTCGAGCACGAGGAGCGCGCCGAGCGCTGCCCGCCCGGGCTGGCCAAGAAGGGCGAGTGCTGAGCCCACGCTGAGCCCCTGCGCGGTCGGGCAGGATTGCGCACCCGGCTGGATGCGCTATCCTGCCCGACCATGACGACCAGCAGCCGCGACCGCGACATCGCCTACCAGCTGCACCCGTTCACCAACCTCGGCCGCCACGAGAGCGAGGGGCCGCTGGTCATCACGCGGGGCAAGGGCGTCTACGTCACCGACGAGTCCGGCCGCGACTACCTGGAGGCGATGGCGGGGCTGTGGTGCACGGCGCTCGGCTTCGGCGAGGCGCGGCTGGCCGACGCGGCCGCCCGGCAGCTGCGCACGCTGCCCTACTACCACCAGTTTGGCGGCAAGGCCAACGACGTGGCCATCGCGCTGGCCGAGCGGCTGGTCAAGCTGATGCCGGTGCCGATGTCGAAGGTGTTCTTCAACAACTCGGGCTCGGAGGCCAACGAGAGCGCCGTCAAGCTGGTCTGGTACTACAACAACGCGCGCGGCCGGTACCGCAAGAAGAAGATCATCGCGCGCCAGCGCGGCTACCACGGCACCACGATGGTCGCCGCCAGCCTCACCGGCCTGGCCGCCTCCCACCGCGACTTCGACCTGCCGATCCCGCAGGTCCGCCACGCCGACTGTCCCTACTTCTATCGCTACGGCAAGCCCGGTGAGAGCGAGGAGCAGTTCGCCACGCGCCTGGCCGAGAGCCTCGACGCCCAGATCGAGCGCGAGGACCCCGACACCGTCGCCGCGTTCATCGCCGAGCCGGTGATGGGCGCCGGCGGCGTGATCGTGCCGCCCGCCACCTACTTCGAGAAGATCCAGGCGGTGCTGAAGAGGCACGACGTGCTGCTGATCGCCGACGAGGTGATCTGCGGCTTCGGGCGCACGGGCCGCATGTTCGGCAGCGAGACGTTCGGGCTCTCCCCCGACATCATGACGATGGCCAAGGCGATCACCTCCGGCTACCTGCCGCTGTCGGCGACGGTCATCTCCGAGGAGATCTACCGCGCCTGCGTGGGCCAGAGCGCCAAGCACGGCGTGTTCGCGCACGGCTATACCTACACCGGCCACCCGGCCGCCTGCGCCGTCGCGCTGGAGAGCCTGGCGATCTACGAGGAGCGCGACCTGCTCGGCCACGTGCGGCGGCTGTCGCCGCGGCTGCAGGACGGCCTGCGCAAGCTGGCCGGCCATCCGCTGGTCGGCGAGGTCCGCGGCGTCGGCCTCGTGGCCGGCGTCGAGCTGGTGCCGGACAAGCCCGCCCGCGGCAGCTTCGATCCGCCCGGAACGGCCGGCGCGCTCTTCGTGGCCAGGGCCCAGGCGCACGGCCTGATCGTGCGCAACCTGCAGGACACCGTCGCCGTCTGCCCGCCGCTGATCATCAGCGACGCCGAGGTGGACGAGCTGCTGCGGCGCTTCACGCTGGCGCTGGACGACACGGCCGCCGCGCTGCCGCGCCGCTGATGGCGCGCGCGGGCGCCGGCGGCCACCAGCTCGGCGCCGCGCTGCGCCGCATCCTCTGCATCTCCGCGCACCCCGACGACAACGAGTTCACGATCGGCGGCTCGGTCGCGCGCTGGGCGCGCGAGGGCCGCCACGTCACCTTCTGCCTGGTCACCACCGGCGGCGCCGGCGTCAACGAGCACACGCCCTCCAGCGACAACCTCATCCCCCTGCGCGAGCGGGAGACGCGGGCGGCCGCCGGCATCCTCGGCGTGAGGGACGTCGTGCTGCTCGGCTACGCCGACGGCACGCTGGAGCCGACGCTGGCGCTGCGGCGCGACCTCACGCGCGTCATCCGCCGGGTGCGGCCCGACGTCGTCGTCTGCGGCGATCCCACCGTGCGCTTCTACGGCAACGAGTACATGAACCATCCCGACCATCGCGCGGCGGCCAGCGCGGCGCTCGACGCGGTGTTCCCGTCGGCGGAGACGGCCGCGATCTTCCCCGAGCTGCTGGCCGAGGGCCTGCCGCCGCACAAGGTGCGCCAGGTCTTCCTCGCCGGTTCGCTCGACCCCGACGTGTTCGTGGACATCCACGCCACGCTGCCGGCCAAGTGTCGTGCGCTGCGCGCGCACCGCTCGCAGGTCGGCAAGGGCGAGTGGGTCGCGCCGCTGCTGCGGGGGTGGGCGCTACGCGACGGCAAGCGCGGCAGCCTGCGCCACGCCGAGGCGTTCAAGCGCATGGTGCTCGGCTAGCCAAGGGAGGGCTCGATGGCTCGACGGCTGGCGCTGCTCTACGGGATCGCCGGCTACGTCCTGTTCCTCGTCACGTTCCTGTGGGCGATCGGCTTCGTCACCGGCCTCTACGGCCCGACGGCGCTCGACGCGCCCCCGGCCACGGCGCCGCTGCGGGCGCTGCTGATCGACGCCGCGCTGCTGGGGCTCTTCGCCGTGCAGCACAGCGTCATGGCGCGGCAGGGCTTCAAGCGGGCGTGG
>DASSLH010000316.1:0-2203 GCA_035689625.1 Candidatus Methylomirabilota bacterium
CTGCGCGCCGTGCTGGAGGAGCTCGATCGGCTGCAGGGCGGCGACGCCGAGCTGACGATCGATGAGATCGGCCGCGAGGAGATCGTCCAGTCCGTCGCCCGCGCTGCGCTGCTCGGTGCGCGCGGAAACTCCGGCGTGATCCTCTCGCAGCTGATCCGCGGTGCCGCCGAGGAGCTCGTCTCCCGCCCGGGGCAGCTGATCGACGCGTCGCTGATCGGGGCGGCGCTGGCCAATGCCGCCGACCGCGCCTACGCCTCCGTGCGCGAGCCGGCCGAGGGGACGATCCTGACCGTCGCGCGCGAGATGGCGCACGGCATCGTCGGCGACGTCGCCCACGACCGCGATGCCGGCCGGCTGGGGCCGGGCACGGCGGCGACCGAGCAGGATCGGGCGATTGCCGCCACGCTCGAGCGCGCCGTCGCCGTTGGGCAGGAGTCGGTCAAGCGCGGGCCCGAGCTGCTGGCGGCGCTGCGCGACGCCGGCGTCGTCGACGCCGGCGGCTACGCGCTGACGGTGATCTTCGCCGGGGTGGTCGCGGCGCTGCGCGCGGAAGCGCCGCCGGAGCTCGAGCACCACCGTGCGCCGGCGAAGGTCACGCACCCTGAGCACAGCTCCAGCACTTACCGCTACTGCACGAACTTCGCCGTCACCGGCAGCGGCCTGGCCCCGGCGCAGTTCACCGCGCCGCTCGAGGCGCTCGGCGACTCCTTGCTCGTGGTCGGCGACGAGACCACGCTGAAGGTGCACCTGCACACCGACGAGCCCGAGCGCGCGACCGCGGTGTTCGAGGGCGTCGGAGAGGTTTCGCATCTCGACGTCGCCGACATGCGCGCCCAGATCTCAGAGCGCGACCGGCGCCTGCTGAGAGCCGCCACGCCCAACGGGACGATCGTCTCTGACAACGGCGCGGCGGCGACGACGCCGCGCACACGCTGCGGGGCGCTGGCCGTCGTCAACGGCGACGGGCTCGCCGAGATGTACCGCCAGCTCGGCGTGCACACGATCGACGGCGGGCCGACGCTGAACCCCTCCACCTACGAGCTGCTCGCGGGCATCCACGACGTTGCCGCCGAGCAGGTCGTGGTGCTGCCCGGAAGCGCCAACGTCGTGATGGCCGCCGAGCGCGCCGCCGAGCTGTCCGACAAGCAGGTGCGGGTCGTCAAGGCCACCAGCCAGCAGGCCGGGCTGGCTGCCGCGATCGCGCTGCAGAGCGACCGCTCTGTGCGGGAGAACGCCGCTGCGATGGAGGAAGTGCTGGCCGAGTTGCGCGTCGGCGCGGTGGCGCCGGCGGCGCGGCCCGACGCGCAGGGGCGCTTTCAGACGGGTGAGGCCGTTGGCTTCCTCGGCGCAGAGCTGATCGCCTGGGGCGATCCGCGCCAGACGCTCGTTGCGGTGCTCGCCGCGCTCGCGCCCGACTCGGAGCTGATCAGCGTGATCGCCGGCGCCGAGGCGCCCTTGGAGCTGTCTGAGCTCGAGGGCATCATGGACGGTGATGTCGAGCTCGAGTTTCGCCACGGCGGTCAGCCCGCCTACTGGTGGCTGCTCGCCGCCGAGTAGGGCGGAGCGCGCGAACGCTGCCGTGTCCCAGCCGCCAGTCCGCGCCGGCGAACACGCCCCGCTCCCGCCTGCCTTTGCCGGCGCTGAGGCACAGACGCGCGAGCAGCTGCTGGCCGCCCCGCTGCGCTGGGCGCGGCCCTCGCGGCTGCGGGCGCCGCTGAAGCTGCCGAAGGGGCGGCTTGCCGCCGCGCTCGACGCGCTTGGCGTGGGCGACGTCGGCGAGCTGCTCGAACATCTTCCCCGAGACCGCCGCGAGGCGCGCACGATCGCGCAGCTGCAGGCCGGCGAGCAGGCGACCGTGGCCGTCGAGGTGCGCTCGATCTCCGCGCGGGCCGTGCGCCGGCGCGGCATGCGCGGACTGGTCGAAGCGACCGTGTTCGACGACACCGGCTCGATGCGCGCGACGTTCTTCAATCAACCGTGGTTGATCGGGCGCTACCCGCCGGGCACGCGGCTGGTGCTGCACGGCAAGTCCGACGGCCGCCGGCGTTTTCGCGTGTCCCACCACGCACCCGGCAGCGAGCTCAGGGCGGCCGGCGCCGGGTTGGACGGCGCGCAGGGAGCCTCCGTCGCCCACTATCCGGCCAGCGAGGGGGTCAGCTCGACCCGGCTTCTGACGCTGGTGCGCGAAGCCAGCGCCCACCTG
>DASSLH010000317.1:0-4643 GCA_035689625.1 Candidatus Methylomirabilota bacterium
TCGCCGCCCAGCGTGGCCACGTACTTCACGGCCGGCTCCAGCCCGCCGTCGCGCCCCAGCGCCAGCGGCTGCCGGGCGTCTCGGCGGCCGGCGGCGAGGCGTCGCCGGGACGGCGGGCGCGCTCGTACTCGGCCAGAACGGCCGCGATCAGCGCGACCGTCGCGAAGCGCGCCTCGTTGGCGCGCAGCTCGGGCAGGATGCGCTCGAGCAGCGCGGTGGACAGCCGCCCGGCCTGGAACTCGGGGTGAGCGACGATCCGCTCGAGGGCGGGGATCGTGGTGTGCACGCCGACGACGCGGTACTCGCCCAGCGCGCGCAGCATCCGCGCCAGCGCCGTCGGCCGGTCGGCGCCCCAGACGATGAGCTTGGACAGCAGCGTGTCGTACCAGCGCGGGACGGTGTAGCCCTCGTAGGCGCCCGAGTCGTCGCGCACGCCGGGGCCGCTCGGCGTGCGCAGCCCGGTGATCGTGCCCGGCGACGGCAGCCAGCCGGCGAACGGATCCTCGGCGTTGATGCGGCACTCGATGGCCCAGCCGCGCCAGCTCACGTCGCCCTGCCCGTAGCCCAGCGGCTCGCCGGCGGCGATGCGCAGCTGCTCGCGCACCAGGTCCAGGCCGGTCACCAGCTCGGTCACCGGGTGCTCCACCTGCAGGCGCGTGTTCATCTCGAGGAAGTAGAAGTCGCGCTCGGCGTCCACCAGGAACTCGACGGTGCCCGCGTTGACGTAGCCGGCGGCCTGGGCCACCCGGCAGGCGGCCTCGCCCATGCGTGCGCGCAGTGCTCCGTCCACGCAGGGCGAAGGACACTCCTCGATCAGCTTCTGGTGGCGGCGCTGGATCGAGCACTCGCGCTCGCCCAGGTGCACGACGTGGCCGTGCGCGTCGGCCAGCACCTGGATCTCGACGTGGCGCGGCTCGAGCACCGCGCGCTCGAGGTAGACCGAGGCGTCGCCGAAGGCGGCGCCGGCCTCCGAGCGCGCCGCGCGCAGCGCCTCGGTCAGCTCGGATTCCTGGCGCACCAGCCGCATGCCCTTGCCGCCGCCGCCCATCGAGGCCTTGAGCATCACCGGGTAGCCCAGCTCGCGCGCGCTCACGCGCGCCTCGTCGTCGCTGGCCAGCGGCTGCAGCGTGCCAGGCACCATCGGCACCTTCATGTCGCGCGCGATCTTGCGCGCCGCCGTCTTGTCGCCCATGGCGCGGATCGCCGCCGGCGGCGGCCCCACGAACGTGAGCCCGGCGGCCGCGCAGGCCTCGGCGAAGCGCGCGTTCTCGGCCAGGAAGCCGTAGCCGGGGTGCACGGCGTCGGCGCCGGCGCGGCGGGCGACGTCCACCAGCGTGTCGATGCGCAGGTAGCTCTCGGTGGCAGGCGGTGGGCCGATCGGATAGGCCTCGTCGGCCATCTGCACGTGCAGCGCCTCGCGGTCGACCTCGGAGAAGACGGCGACGGTCGCGATGCCCTGCTCGCGGCAGGCGCGGATGACGCGCACGGCGATCTCGCCGCGGTTGGCGACGAGCAGCTTCTTGATCTTCATCCGGGCCGGGCCGTCATGGCGAGCGCCTCATCATACCCAGACGGGCGGGTCGCTGCCGAGCCTGGTCGGGGGCCGCTCCCAGCGCCCCGGTGTCTGCGCCAGGCCCGGCGCCGGCGCGACGTGCCGCAGCCGTCCGAACGGCGACTCGCACGTCGCCATCAGGTCGGCGACGTCGTCGACGGTCGGATCCGCCAGCCGCGTGCCGTCGACGCGGCCGAGGCCGTCGATCCAGCGCCCGGTCTGGGCCAGCGACAGCCGCACCATCCAGCTGCCACCCTCGACCGCCCGCCGCGCCAGCGCGCGCATCGCGCCGACCGCGGCGAGGTAGCCGGTGGCGTGGTCCAGCGCCTGACACGGCAGGTGGCGGGGCCCCGCGAGGCCGAAGGCGCGCCCGCTCTCCCACGCGATGCCGCTCACCGACTGCACGAGGCTGTCGAAGCCGCGCCGCGCCTGCCACGGTCCGGTGTGGCCGTAGGCGTTGAGCGTGACGTAGACGAGGCCCGGACGCAGCGCCGCCAGCGCCTCGAGCGTGAGCCCGCGGCCGGCGAGGGTATCGGGCCGGTAGGACTGCACGAACACGTCGGCCTGGCTCACCAGCGCACGCAGGCGCTCGACGTCGGCGGCCTGGCGCAGATCGAGGTGCGCGGCGCGCTTGCCCCGGCCGTTGTCGATCACCAGCGGCTCCATGTTGGGCAGGTGCGGCCCGGTGACCAGCAGCACGTCGGCGCCGTGCTCGGCCAGCGTGCGGCCGCAGACCGGCCCGGCGATGACGCGCGTGAGGTCCACGACGCGCACGCCCGACAGCGGCCGCTCGCCGGCGCCGGCCGGCCGCGGCGGCGCCTCGCCGAGGCGCGTGATCTCGAGCAGCGGCAGCGCGGCGAGCGCGCGGCCTTGCGGATGCGCCTGCCACTCCTCGGGCGCGCGCACCATGCCGGCGCAGCCGCCGCGCGCGACGATCGCGTCCTCCAGCGTCGCCGCCTTCCAGTCGCCCAGCGCCTTGACGACGGCCTCGCGGCTCTCGGCGCAGCCGATGACGTCGAGCGCACGCTGGCGATGGTGCGGGAAGTTGCAGTGCAGCTGGATCCAGCGGCCGTCGCCACACTGGAAGAACCCGGAGACCGGATGCCAGCCCTCGTGCGCCGGGCGGTCGTCCACGCGCAGGTAGCGCTCGCTGCGGAACGCGGCGGCGGCCGCGCGCACGTCGAGCGTGACCGGCTGCCGGCGGCCGGTGCGCAGCCGCCACAGCTCGGTGGCGGCCAGCCCGGCCGCCGCGATCGTCGCCGCCGCTGCCGTGCCGACGCGGAAGACCCCGGGCAGCACCGGGTCATCGCCGGTGATCGTCACCTGCCCGAGCGCGGCCGCCTCGCCGCCCACGCGCGCCCAGACGTCGGCCAGCGCCTCGCGCGGGGTCATGGCGTGAGCCCCTTCAGCGCCTCGCGCAGGAAGCTCTCGTCCACGACGTCCTTCTCGGCCACCGGCGCCTTGAGCAGCTTCTGCGCGTGCCACCACGCGGTCTGCCGGCCGATGTCGCCGGACATCAACCGGCCGTCACGGTCCTGGTAGGGAAAGCCGCGGCGGATGAGCTCGGGGCCGGCGCCGGTGTACTTCGCGGTGATCGCGACCGTCTCCTCGTAGGCAGGGCCGCTCTTCGACGCCAGCACGGCGTCGTAGTAGTGGCGCGAGGCCTTCACGTACCCCTTCATGAACCCGACGGCGCGCGCGCGGTCCTTCGCGAAGCGGTCGGAGTAGAAGAGCGCGGCGATCTGCCAGGGGAAGCTGTCGCCCGTGCGCAGGATCACGCGACCGGCGCCGGTGGCCTCCAGGCGCGAGACGAACGGCTCGGCCGTCGCCGCCGCGTCGATGCGCTTGCTGGTGAGCGCGTCGCTGACGGCCGGCAGCGCCTGCAGCGGCACCAGCTCGACGTCGCCGGCGGCCATGCCCTCCTTCTCGAGGTAGCGGCCGATGTTGTAGTGGAACGTGGAGCCGATCTGCGTGATGCCGATCCGCTTGCCCTTGAGGTCGCGCAGGGTGCGGGCGCCGGCGTCGTAGAGGTCCTGGCGCACGACCAGCGCCGAGAGGTTGTGGTCGGGCCACTCGCGGCCCTTGTCGGCGACGATCCAGACATGCACGCCGCCGGCGACGATGTTGTAGAGGCCGGCGGTGAGGCCGGTGGCGCCGACGTCGAGGTCGCCGGACGCGAGCGCGACCGCGATCGGCTGGGCCGCCTGGAAGTACACCAGCTCCGGCTCGATGCCGAACTCGCGGAAGTAGCCCTTGTCGGCACCCACGAACAGCACCGCCGAGGACGTCAGCTTCAGCACGCCGATCTTCACCTTCTGCGGCGCCGGCGCCGCGCCGGCGCCCGCGCCCAGCGCCAGCAGGGCCAGCGCGGCGATCAGCCCTCGTCTCATTCGCGGCCTCCGTCGGTCAGGCGTCCGCTCGCCAGGGAATGGCCACGCGCTCGAGCCGCGTCAGCAGCCAGTGCGAGGCCAGGCCCAGCAGCGAGAGCAGCACGATGCCGACCATGAGCTTGGTGGTCTCCATCAGGTTCTGGGCGTTGAGGATCAGGAAGCCCACGCCCGAGGTGGCCGCGATCATCTCCGCGGCGACCAGCAGCAGCAGCGAGGTGCCGGCGCCGAGCTTGAGTCCGGCGAAGATCATCGGCAGGGCCGAGGGCAACATGACCTTGCGGATCAGGCTCCACCGCCCGGCGCCGAAGCTGGCGGCGGCGCGGATCAGCAGCGGATCGGCGTGGCGCACGCCCGTGTAGGTGTTGATGGCCATCGGGAAGAACACGCCCAGCATGATCACCGCGACCTTGGAAGCCTCGCCGATGCCGAGCCAGAGGATCAGCAGCGGCAGCAGCGCGATCTTGGGGATCGGAAACGTGGCGGCGATGAGCGGGTTGCCGATGGCCTCGGCCAGGCTGAACACGCCCACGGCCAAGCCGACCGTCACGCCGCCCAGCGCGCCCAGCCCGAAGCCGAGCACGATCCGCTGCAGGCTCGTGAGCACGTGGCCCACCAGCTCGCCGCTGCGCAGCATCTCCATCCCGGCCGCCAGCACGCCGACCGGCGAGGGCAGGAACAGGTCCGGCACCCAGCCGGTCCGC
>DASSLH010000318.1:0-7991 GCA_035689625.1 Candidatus Methylomirabilota bacterium
GTGGCCCGCCGGACCCCCGGCGCGCCACGCGCAGTCCCCCGAGGCCGTCAAGGCCCTCGCCGATCTCGCCGTGGACAACGGGGACACCCGCGAGGCGGCCGTCACCGTCATCGGCGGCACCCGCGATCCGAAATGGCTGGAGTTCCTGGCCGCGCTCCGCGACGGCAACGTCTACGCGCGCGGCAAGGGCAAGGACCTGCAGGTCGTGGTCGGCGGCGCCAGGTCCACCAGGGGCGACGCCGACATGATCGAGATCGCCGCCGCCTACGACCGCACGCCGCTCGGCGTGGTGCCGGTGGCCGGGCTCGTCGAGATCGCCGCCGACCGGCGGCTGCGCGTCGCCATCAAGCCGTTCCTCGACGCCGACGAGACGCGCGCCCAGCTCGCCAGCCCCGATCCGGAGACGCGCCGCGGCGCCGCCGTGAAGCTCGGCCTGCAGGCCGATGCCGTCGCCGCCCCGGTCGTCGAGGCCGCGCTCAAGAAGGAGCGCGTGCCGCACGTGCGCCACGCGCTCGAGGAGGCGCTGGCGCTCATCCGGCTGGCCAGCGGCACCGGCGCCAGCCGCGTCCTGGCCGCCCAGGCCCTCGGCGCGCTGCACTCCTCCGACGCCATGCCGACGCTGCAGCGGCTGGCGGCCGACACCACCGTCACCGCCGAGGAGCGCGAGGCCGCCCGCACGGCCGTGCGCCAGATCGAGCGGTGGGGCCTGCTCGTGCGGGGCGTGGAGACGGCCTTCCAGGGCGCGTCGCTGGCGTCCATCCTGCTGCTGATGGCGCTGGGGCTGGCGATCGTGTTCGGCCTCATGGGCGTCATCAACATGGCCCACGGCGAGCTGATGGCGCTGGGCGCCTACAGCACCTTCGTCGTGCAGAACGTCTTCCGCGCGCGGTGGCCCGAGCGCTTCGACGCCTACTTCGTGGTTGCGCTGCCGGTGTCGTTCGTGGTGGCGGCGGCGGCCGGCATCGTCCTCGAGCGCGGCGTGATCCGCCGCCTCTACGGGCGGCCGCTTGAGACGCTGCTGCTCACGTGGGGCGCCTCGCTGATCATCCAGCAGGGGTTGCGACTGTACTTCGGCGCCGCCAACGTGGACGTGGCCTCGCCCTCGTGGCTGTCCGGCGGCTTCGCGCTGATGACCGGGCTCACGCTGCCGTTCAACCGGCTCTTCATCATCGGCCTGGCCTCGGTGAGCGTGGCCGCGATGTACTGGCTGCTGTTCCGTACCGGCACCGGGCTGCGCATCCGCGCCGTCACCCAGAACCGCGCCATGTCGTCGTGCCTGGGCGTGCGCGCCGGCTGGGTGGACGCCACGACGTTCGCGCTCGGCGCCGGGCTGGCGGGCCTGGCCGGCTGCGCGCTCACGCAGATCGGCAACGTGGGCCCGTCGCTCGGGCAGAACTACATCGTGGACTCGTTCATGGTCGTCGTCACCGGCGGCGTCGGCAAGCTGCTGGGTACGATCCTGGCGGCGGCCGGCATCGGCGCCCTCAACAAGGGCATCGAGCCGGCGCTGGGCGCGGTGTTCGCCAAGGTCGCCATCCTCATCGCCGTCATCCTGTTCCTGCAGCGCCGGCCGGCCGGCCTGTTCGCGACGCGAGGGCGTGGTGCTGAAGCCTGAGCGGGCCGGCCTGCTCGGGGGCGCCCTGATCCTCGTGGTCGCGCTGCCGCTCGGCAACCTGCTGCCGCCCGGCTCGCCGCTGTACGTGTCGAACTTCACGCTGAATCTCTTCGGCAAGTTCCTGGCCTACGCCATCCTCGCCCTCGGCCTCGACCTGCTGTGGGGCTACGCCGGCGTGCTCAGCCTCGGCCACGGCGTGTTCTTCGGCCTCGGCGCCTACGCCATGGGCATGCACCTCATGCTCGAGATCGGCTCCAAGAGCGTGTACCAGAGCGCGCTGCCGGACTTCATGGTCTGGAACCAGGTGAAGGAGCTGCCGCTGTTCTGGCGGCCGTTCTACAGCGCGCCCGTCACGCTGCTGGCGATCGTCGTGGTGCCGGCGCTGTTCGCGCTCGTGTTCGGCTTCCTGGCGTTTCGCAGCCGCGTGCGCGGCGTCTATCTCTCGATCGTCACGCAGGCGCTGGCGCTGTCGGCGTGGCTGGTGTTCAACCGCAACGAGATGAACCTGGGCGGCACCAACGGCCTGGCCGACTTCAAGACCATCTTCGGCGTGCCGCTGAACCAGCCGGGCACCCAGCGCATGCTCTACGTCGTCAGCGCCCTCACGCTGGTGGCGGCGTACGCGCTGTGCCGCTGGATCACCCGCTCCCGGGCCGGGAAGGTGCTGGTGGCGATCCGCGACAGCGAGACGCGGGTGCTGTTCTGCGGCTACTCACCGGCCAACTACAAGCTGTTCGTCTTCGTCGTCTCGGCGGCGCTGGCCGGCGTGGCGGGCGCGCTCTACGCGCCGCAGGTGGGCATCATCACGCCGGCCAAGATGGGCGTGCTGCCGTCCATCGAGATGGTGGTGTGGGTGGCGGCGGGCGGGCGGGGGACGCTGGTCGGCGCCGTGCTGGGGGCGGTCGGCGTGAACTGGGCGCAGTCGTGGCTGACCACCAGCTATCCCGACCTCTGGCTGCTGTTCCTCGGCGCGCTGTTCATGAGCGTCGTGCTGTTCATTCCCGACGGCGTCGTCGGCGCGCTGGGCCACGTCGTGCACTCACTCCGGCGCCGGTCCGCGAGAAGCCTCGACGCGCCACTCCTGGAGCAGGCCACCCTCGGCTCGACGCGCATGCCGGGTGGCTCCGATACGAGATGAGCGAGGCGATCGTCTACCTCGAGGACGTCACCGTCGCCTACGAGGGCTTCAAGGCGCTCGACCGCCTGAACTTCTACATGGACCGGCGCGAGCTCCGGGTGGTCATCGGCCCCAACGGCGCCGGCAAGACGACGCTGCTCGACGTGATCTCCGGCCGGGTCAAGCCCGACCACGGCCGCGTGATCTTCGGCCGCAGCACCGACCTCACCGCGCTGCGCGAGAACGAGATCGCCGCGCTCGGCATCGGGCGCAAGTTCCAGACGCCCTCGGTCTTCGTCAACCTCACGGTCTGGGAGAACATCGAGCTGTCGCTGCGGCGGGCGAGCAAGGGCGTGCTGTTCACGCTGCTCGACCGCGACGGCAGCGACGCCCGCGACCGCATCCAGGCCACGCTGGCGGCCGTGGGCCTGGCGGCGAAGGCCGCCGCGCCGGCCGGGGCGCTGTCCCACGGCGAGATGCAGTGGCTGGAGATCGGCATGGTCATGGCGCAGGACCCCGAGCTGCTGCTGGTGGACGAGCCGGTGGCGGGCATGACCGACGAGGAGACCGCCCGCACCGGCGAGCTGCTGGTCGAGATCGCCCGCGAGCGCTCGGTGCTGGTGATCGAGCACGACATGGAGTTCGTGCGCCAGATCGCGCGCACGGTCACCGTGCTGCACCAGGGCGCCGTGCTTTGCGAGGGCCCCGTCGCGCAGGTGCAGAGCGATCCGCGCGTGCTGGAGGTCTACCTCGGCCACCGCAAGGAGACCCATGCTGTCCGTTGAGCGGCTGGACGTCGCCTACGGCGGCTCGCAGGTGCTGTGGGGCGTGAACCTCACCGTCCCCGCCGGCGAGGTCGTCTGTCTGATGGGCCGCAACGGCGTCGGCAAGACGACGGTGCTGCGCGCCGTCATGGGGCTGCTGCCCGTTCGCGCCGGCCGCATCACGTTCGACGGCCAGGACATCACCCGCTGGGCCTCCGACCGGCGCGCGCGGGCCGGCCTCGGCTACGTGCCGCAGGGCCGCGAGATCTTCCCGCACCTGACCGTGGAGGAAAATCTGCGGATGGCGCTGCTGGGCTGTGAGCGCGCGCGCTCGATCGACGACGCGCTCGATCTCTTCCCGGCGCTCAAGCGGTTCCTCTCGCGCAAGGGCGGCGTGCTGTCCGGCGGCGAGCAGCAGATGCTGGCGATCGGCCGCGCGCTGCTGACCAGGCCCAAGCTGCTGATCCTCGACGAGCCGACCGAGGGCATCCAGCCGTCCATCATCCTGGAGATCGAGGAGGCCATCCGCCGCATCAAGACCTCGCTCGGCGTGACGGTGCTGCTGGTCGAGCAGTACCTGGACTTCGCCGAGCGCCTGGCCGACACCTACGTCATCATGTCCAAGGGCAGCGTGGTGGCCAGCGGCGCCACCCGCGACCTCAAAGTGGAGATGGTCAAGCACCACCTGACCGTGTAAGACTCCCGGCCTATGCACCTGACCCCCCGCGAGCAGGAGAAGCTGGTGATCTTCACCGCTGCCGAGGTCGCCCGCCGCCGTCGCGCCCGCGGCCTCAAGCTCAACCACCCGGAGGCGCTGGCGCTCATCACCGCCGAGATCCTGGAGGGCATCCGCGACGGCCGCACGGTCTCCGAGCTGATGGAGAGCGGCCTCGGCATCCTGCGGCGCGAGGACGTGATGGAGGGCGTGCCGGAGATGATCGACGAGGTGCAGGTCGAGGGCACGTTCCCCGACGGCACCAAGCTCGTCACCGTCCACCGGCCGATTCGATAAGAACATGACGGTGCGAGCCGCAGCCGCAGGCGAGGCGAGCCTGTAGCCATGGGCGTGCTCATCGAGGCGCTCACGCCGGGCGCCGCCCGCGCCGCCGAGCCGGCGCTGATCGAGGTGCTGCGCGACGCGGTCGACTCCGGTGCCTCGGTCGGCTTCCTGCCGCCGCTGGCCCCCGCGACCGCCGCCGCCTACTGGCGGGGCGTGTTCGCCGCGCTCGACGGGGGGCCGCGCGTGCTGCTCGTCGCCCGCCGCGCCGACGACGGCGCGGTCGTCGGCACCGCGCAGCTCGAGCCGTCCGGCAAGGAGAACGGACGCCACCGCGCCGAGGTCAGCAAGGTCCTCGTGCTGCAGGCGGCGCGGCGGCAGGGCATCGGGCGCGCGCTGATGCTGGCGCTGGAGACGCACGCGCGGCGGCTGGGCCGCACGACGCTGGTGCTGGACACGCGCGAGGGCGATCCGTCGGAGACGCTCTACGCCTCGCTCGGCTGGCGGCGCCTCGGAGTGATCCCGCGCTACGCCGAGAGCGCCGGCGGCCGCCTCGACGGCTCGGCCTTCTACTACAAGCTGCTGGATCGCGAGGGGAGGACCGCGTGATACCGGGCGAATACTTCCTGGCCGACGACGACGTCGTGGCCAACGCCGACCGGCGCACGGTCGAGCTGACCGTCGCCAACACCGGCGACCGGCCGATCCAGGTCGGCTCGCACTTCCACTTCTTCGAGGCCAATCGCGCGCTGCGCTTCGAGCGCGCCCAGGCGTTCGGCATGCGCCTGAACATCCCGGCCGGCACCGCCGTGCGCTTCGAGCCGGGCGACGAGAAGCGCGTGACCCTGGTCGAGCTGGCCGGCGCCCGCCGCGTCTTCGGCCTCAACGGGCTGGCCCAGGGCGGCGGCAAGGACGCCGCCCTCGCGCGGCTGGGCGAATGGGAGCGGCTGCGGTGAGTCTGCGGATCCCGCGCCGGCAGTACGCCGACCTGTACGGGCCGACGACGGGCGACCGCGTGCGGCTGGCCGACACCGATCTGCTGATCCGCGTCGAGCGCGATCTCACGGTGGCCGGCGAGGAGGCGAAGTTCGGCGGCGGCAAGGTGATCCGCGACGGCATGGGCCAGTCCGCCCGCGCGACGCGCGCCGAGCAGGTCCTGGACTGCGTGATCACCAACGCGGTCATCGTGGATCACTGGGGCATCGTCAAGGCCGACATCGGCATTCGCGACGGACGCATCGTCGGTGTCGGCAAGGCCGGCAATCCCGACCTGATGGCCGGCGTCAGCCCCGGCATGGTCGTCGGCGCCGGCACCGAGGTGATCGCCGGCGAGGGCAAGATCGTGACGGCGGGCGGTCTGGACACCCACATCCATTTCATCTGCCCCCAGATCGTCACCGAGGCGATCAGCGCCGGGCTCACGACGCTGGTCGGCGGCGGCACCGGGCCCGCCACCGGCACCGCGGCCACGACGTGCACGCCCGGGGAGTGGAACATCCACCGCATCCTCGAGGCCTCCGAGGAGTTTCCGATCAACCTCGGCTTCCTCGGCAAGGGCAACGCCTCGGCGCCCGATCCGCTGCGCGAGCAGATCGCCGCCGGCGTCATCGGGCTCAAGCTGCACGAGGACTGGGGCACGACGCCGGCCGCCATCGACTGCGCGCTGTCGGTGGCCGAGGAGTACGACGTGCAGGTGGCGATCCACACCGACACGCTGAACGAGGCCGGCTTCGTGGAGGATTCGATCCGCGCGTTCTAGGGGCGGACGATCCACACGTACCACACCGAGGGCGCCGGCGGCGGCCACGCACCCGACATCATCCGCGTCTGCGGCGAGCCCAACTGCCTGCCCTCGTCCACGAACCCGACGATGCCGTTCACCGTCAACACGATGGACGAGCATCTCGACATGCTGATGGTCTGCCACCACCTCAACCCCAAGATCCCCGAGGACCTCGCGTTCGCCGAGTCGCGGATCCGCGCCGAGACGATCGCCGCCGAGGACGTGCTGCACGATCTCGGCGCCATCAGCATGATGTCGTCCGACTCGCAGGCGATGGGGCGCATCGGCGAGGTCGTCATCCGCACCTGGCAGACCGCCGACAAGATGAAGAAGCAGCGCGGCGCGCTGCCGGGCGAGACGGCCGGCGACGACAACCGCCGCGTGAAGCGCTACGTCGCCAAGTACACCATCAACCCGGCCATCGCCCACGGCCTGGCCGAGCACGTCGGCTCGGTCGAGGTCGGCAAGCTGGCCGACCTCGTGCTGTGGAAGCCGGCGTTCTTCGGCGTCAAGCCCGAGCTGGTCGTGAAGGGCGGCTTCATCGCCTGGGCGGCGATGGGCGATCCCAACGCCTCGATCCCGACGCCGCAGCCGACCCTCTACCGGCCGATGTTCGGCGCGCTCGGCCGCGCGCGCGCCTCCACGTCCCTGACGTTCGTCTCGGCGGCGGCGCTGGCCGCCGACGTGCCGGCGCGGCTGGGCCTGGCCAAGCGCGCGGTGGCGGTGGGCCGCTGCCGCGGGCTCGGCAAGCGCGACATGGTCCACAACGACGCGCTGCCCCGCATCGAGGTGGACGCGGAGACGTACGAGGTGCGGGCGGACGGCGAGCTGCTGACGTGCGAGCCGGCGCGGGTGCTGCCGATGGCCCAGCGCTACTTCCTGTTCTGAGGAAGACCGAGCGATGGCGGTGAGCGAGCCCGTCGTCGTCACCGCGCCGCCGGTGGACGCCGCGGGTGCGGCGGTGGCCGGGCTCGAGCGCGACGCGCTGGTGCTGACCGCCGAGGAGCGGCGCTGGGTGCGACGCCGCGTCACGACGCGCGGGGGCCGCTCGCTGGTGCTGGCGCTGCCGACCGGCAGCCGCCTGGCACCGGGCGCCATCGTGCACGTGGGCGAGGGGTGGTACGCCGTCGTCGAGCCCGCGCTGGAGCCGGTGCTGGCGGTGACGCCCCGCTCGCCGGAGGAGGGCCTGCGCGTGGCGTTCGAGGTCGGCAACCGCCATTTCACGCTGGCGCTCGACGGCGAGCGGCTCCTGGTGCCGGACGATCCCGCGATGGAGCAGCTGCTGCGGCGGCTGGGCGTGGGCTTCGAGCGCACGCGGGCGGTGTTCGAACCGATCGGGCAGGGGCACCGGCATGACTGAGGCGACGCTGGCGATGTTGCAGTTCGCCGACGGGCTGTTCCCGGCCGGCGGATTCGCGCACTCCTTCGGCCTGGAGACGTACGCCCAGGACGGCGCCGTCACCGATCGCGCGGGGCTGGAGGCGTTCGTCGTCGCCCACCTCGAGGGCTCGGCGGGGCCGGCCGACGCCGTCGCCGTCGCCGCCGCGGTGCGGCTGGCGCCCGCCGGCGACGTCGCCGGCTGGCTCGCGCTGGACGCGCGGCTGGAGGCGATGAAGATCGTGCCGGAGACGCGCGCGGCCAGCCGCCAGATGGGGCGCCAGACGCTGCGGGTCGCCGCCGCGCTCGGCGCCGACGCGTTCCTCGCCGACCTGGCG
>DASSLH010000319.1:0-3292 GCA_035689625.1 Candidatus Methylomirabilota bacterium
GTGCACCACACCGACCTCGACCTGGACGTCAGCACGGCGTTCCGCTTCCACGTCGGCGAGCTGCTGCTCTCGGTCGTCTGGCGCAGCGCGCAGATCCTGGCGATCGGCGTGAGCCCGGCGCTGGCGCTCGGCTACGAGGCCGCGCTGCAGGCCGCCACCGCCTTCCACCACAGCAACTGGCGGCTGCCGCCGCGCCTGGAGCGCGCGCTGAACCTCGTGCTCGTCACCCCGCGGATGCACGGCATCCACCACTCGGTCGTCGAGGCCGAGACGAACTCGAACTGGTCGGTGATCTTCTCGTGGTGGGATCGCGCGCACCGCACGCTGCGCCTGGGCGTGCCGGACGAGACGCTGCACATCGGCCTGCCGGCCTGGCGTGATCCGCGCGAGCTGGGCGTCGGCCGGCTGCTGGCGCTGCCGTTCCGCCGCCAGCGGCCGGCCTGGACGTGAGCGCTCAGCGGCCCATCGCCTTCTTGCGCCAGAGCTCCCACGGCCGCGGGATCGTGCCCGCGATGGAGGTCTCGGCGCGGCGCGCCTCCTCGTCGTCGAGATAGGTCACCGGCGTGCCGAGCGCCATCGCCTGCGCCTGCAGCCGGGCATTGACCTCGGTGTAGATGCTGCGGAAGACCACGACCGGCAGCGCGGTCCCGACGACGACGGCGCCGTGGCCGCGCATGAGCGCCACCGGCCGGGCGCCGAGCGTCTGGGCGAGCGCGCGGCCCAGCGCCGCGTTGCGCACGAGCATGTCGCTGGGACCACCGGCGGCCTTCCGGATGTCGAAGACCGGCACGCCGCCGCCGAGGAACGCGCTCATGTGGTAGAGCGGACGCAGCGGCGCCTGGCTCACGCCGAACGGGATGACCGACGGCGAGTGGTCGTGCACGATCGCCTTCACGTCGGGGCGCGCGCGGTAGATCTCGCAGTGGATGAAGCGCTCGAGGTAGCTCGTCCGCCCGCGCGGGTCCACCGCATTCCCGTCGAGGTCGTACTCCATCACGTCGGCGGCGGTGACCAGCTCCGGCGCGATCGAGCGCGACATGAGGTAGCGCTGCGGATCGCCGGGATGGCGCACGCTGACGTGGCCGTAGCCGTCCACCACGCCCTGGTCCACCAGGATGTGGTTGGCGGCGACGAGGTCGTCGATCAGCGCGGGATCCACGGGGCCCGCCGAGGCGGGCGCCTGGGCGGCCGCCGGCCGGACGATCAGCAGCGCGGCGGCGGCGGCGGACGTCGCGAGGAAGTGGCGGCGTGGCAGCATGGGTCCTCCTAGGCGCGGCGCGGGCGCCGTGTGGACAGGGTGCGGCGAAGGTCCTCCAGCGCGGCGACGAAGGCGTCGAGCGCCGGTGTGCGCGGCTTGTCGCGCCGCCGCACGAGCCCGATCTGGCGCTCCAGCGGCGGCGTGAGGCGGATCGCGGTGAGCAGGCCGTCGCGCACCTCGCGCTTCACCGAGAACCACGAGGTCACCGACAGCCCCAGCCCCGCCTCCACCAGCTTCTTGATCGCCTCGGTGTTGCCCATCTCCATCGGCGCGCGCGGCGCCACGCCGGCCTGGTGGAACCAGCCGTCGATCACCCGTCGCAGCGTCGCCCCCGCCTCGAACAGGATCAAGGGATGCTGAGCGAGCGTGGGAGCGTCGATCGTTCGAGGAGCGACCCGGCTCCGCCGGGGCGCTGCCGAGCGTCGGGGGGGCGCGGGGGGCCCTATCGGGGCCCCCCGCGAGGTGATCGCGAGCAGCTCGTCGCGGAAGAACGGCGTGACGGACAGCTCGCGGTCGCGGACGGGGAGGCTGACGACGCCGACGTCGAGCTCGTTGGCCACGATCGCCCGCGTGATCTCGGCGGCGTTTCCGGTGACGATCACGATCTCGGTGTCGGGATAGCGCGCGCGGAAGCGGCGCAGCACCGGCGGCAGCAGGTAGATGCTGATGGAGGCGCTGGTGCCCAGCCGCACGCGGCCGGCCACCACGCCGCGCAGCCCCTGCACGTGCTCGACGCCGGCCTCCAGCTCGCGCAGCGCGCGGTCCGCGTGGGCCAGCAGCACCTCGCCGGCCCGCGTGGGAAAGGCGCGCTTGCCCACGCGCTCCAGCAGCGGCAGCCCCAGCGCGCGCTCGAGGTGGCGCACCTGCATGCTGACGGCCGGCTGGGTGAGGTTGAGCGCCTGGGCGGCCCGCGAGAACGAGCCGTGGCGGACGATGGCCTGCAGCGTGCGCAGATGGGCCACCTGGAGGTCCATCGCCAAAAAATACGTGATCGTCCGCCCTGAAACAATCGAGGATTGCTTATGGCAGACGGGGCCGGCGGCGCTAGGCGGTGCGTTGCGCTCCGGGGCTCCGGGCCTCGCGCCGCACGAGGAGCGCCCAGCAATTGCCGTGGACCGGCCTGTCGTCGCGATCGCGCCGGATCGGCTGCGCAGACTCGATTGGCTTGCTGCAGACCGGGCACCTCACCGGCGGGCACTCGGAATGCGCGATGCGACCGTCCTGACGGAAGACCACGTTCTGCCCGGCCTCGACGGCAACCCGACACACCGCACAGCGCGGAAATTCAACCATCCCGTCCACCCTCTCACAACAACCTTGTCACCGGAGTCCCGACGGTCGCGGCCAGCGTCAACCCTCGAGGCTGGGGCGGCACTGCAGTCAAGCGTAGTGACCGCCCCGGAGCGTGTCAACGCGTTGAAGTCCGCGCAGGGTGAATCCGACCCGAGGAGCTGGCCGGCACCATCGCCGAGCTCGCCGCGCGCGCGCAGGATCCGGAAGATCTCCCGGAGACCATCCGGCTCCCGGCCACCGGCGTGCTGCGCCGACCGCTCGTCCTGGGCGAAGGTCACGCCCCCCGCGCTCTTGATCGCGCAGCCCGACGGCGCCGTCGGAGCCGGTGCCCGACAGCACCACGCCGATCGCCTGCGCTCCCTGATCGTCGGCCAGCGAGGCCAGGAAGGTATCGATCGGCAGGTGTGGGCCGTCGGTGTTGCCGCGCGCGCCGAGGCGCAGGACGCCGCCAGAGATCGTGAGGCTGTGGTTGGGTGGAATGACGTCGACGTGATCGGGCTGGACCGCCGTGCCGTCCTTGACCTGGGTGGTCGGCATCCTGGCCGCCTTGGAGAGAGCGCGCGCAGCAGGCTCGTGAAGGCCTCGAGGCCGCCGGCGGAGGCGCCGATGCCCACGACGGGAACGGCCGACCGAGGCGGGCCGGCGCGCGGCCGAGGCGATCGCGCCTTCAGGCTCCGACGCACGTCATCATTCTCGGGCGTGACGGATCCGGCGCAGGGGGGGCGTCAACTGCGTGGACAC
>DASSLH010000320.1:0-2998 GCA_035689625.1 Candidatus Methylomirabilota bacterium
AGCGTGGCCAGCTCGCGGAAGAGCAGCGCGCGCTCGCGCTGCTCGGCCAACGTGCTCGCCAGCCGCAGCGCGCCGCGCACGGCGACGTCCCACTCGAGCGCCGTCTTCGGCACCCGCTCCAGGTGGCCGTAGCGGGCGAGCACCGCGGCCGCCGACCTCGCGCCCCAGCCGGGCAGGCCCGGATAGCCGTCGGCGCTGTCGCCGACGAGCGCGAGCCAGTCCGGGATGGAGACGGGCGGCACGCCGAACTTCGCGACGACGCCGGCCTCGTCGCGCAGCTCGCGCGTGCGGCGATCGAGCTGCACGACGCGCCGGCCGCGCACGCACTGCGCCAGGTCCTTGTCCGGCGTGCAGACGATCACCTGCTCGACGCGCGCGTCGGCAGACGCCAGCGCGGCGGCGCTGCCCAGCGCGTCGTCGGCCTCCAGCTCGACCATCGGCCACACCACCACGCCGAGGGCGGCCAGCGCCTCCTCGAGCGGGTGGAACTGCGCGGCCAGCAGCGGATCGAGGCCCTCGGCGGTCTTGTAGCCCGGCCACAGCGCGTTGCGGTAGGACTCGATGACGTGATCGGTCGCCACGCCCACGTGGGTGGCGCCGTCCTCGAGCAGGCCGAGCAGCGAGCCGACGACGCCGCGCACGGCGCGCAGCGCCGGGGGCGTCGCGCGATCGAAGGCCGCGGCGGGCGACAGGAAGTAGCGGAACAGCTCCCAGGTGCCGTCGACCAGGTGGACGATCACGCCAGCGTCAGCGCAGCGTCTCGCGCTCGAGGTCGAGGACGCGCTCGGCGAGCGTCGCCAGCATCCGCCACGCGGTCTCGTGGCGGCGCGTCGCCTCGGGATCGTCGGCGTAGGTATCGAGCAGGACGTAGCGCGCGTCGAGCGCGGCCAGCGCCTCGAGGTCCGCGCGGACCTGCTCGAGGCTGCCCTCGCCGGCGACACGCGCGTCCTGGGGCAGCGCGGCGTCGGTGATGCGCAGGCGGATGCGCGGACACAGCGCGGGCAGCGGGCGCTGCTCCTTGTCGGCGATCGCGCGCAGCGCCGGCAGGCCGGTGTCGCGCAGCCACGGCACGCGGATGCGGATCGGGTGCCAGGCGTCGCCCAGGCGCACCGCGCGGCGCATCGCGGCCTCGGTGGCGCCGCCGACCCAGATCGGGGGATGCGGCGTGCGCAGCGGCCGCGGCGTCGTCTGCACGTCGCGAAAGGCGACGAACGGCCCGGCGTGGGAGGCGACGTCGCTCGTCCATGCGGTCTTGATGGCGGCCAGGTAGTCGTTGGACATCGCCCCCCGGCGCTCGAACGGCAGGCCGAGCGCCTCGAACTCCTGCCGTGCCCAGCCCACGCCGACGCCGAAGATGAAGCGCCCGCCCGAGAGCCGGTCGACGTTGGCGGCCAGCCGCGCGGTGAGCAGCGGATGGCGGTAGGGCAGGATCACCACGGTCGTGCCCAGCTCCACGCGCCGGGTGACCTGCGCCAGCCACCCCAGCGTGACGAACGGATCGTAGAACGGCGCCGGGTAGCGCGCGGTGACGTCGGGCGTCATCGCGACGTGGTCGGAGATCATCAGGAAGTGATAGCCGAGCGTCTCGGTCAGCCGGGCCCAGCCGGCCAGCGTGTCCGGGCTCACGCCGGGGCCGAAGTTCAGGAGGTTCACGCCGATCCGCATCCGCAGGGAAAGATACTAGAATCGGAGGTGATGGAGCGAGCGTTCCCGATCGTCCGGCAGCCGGCGCCGCCGCGCCGCACGGCGGTCGTCGTCAGCGTCCCGCACTACGGCACCGAGCCGCTGCCCGAGGTCACCCGCGACGACTACCGCGAGCCCTGGTACGCCACGTTCGCCTGGGGCTTCGCCGACACGTTCGCCGGCGACCTCTACGGTGACCTGCACGAGGACGGCGCCACCGTGCTGGCCACGCCGTTCTCGCGCATGTTCGTGGACGTCAACCGGCGGCGCGACGACTTCGAGCACGCGGACGGCGCCGTGCGCTCCAGCCGCGGCGTCGTGCGCACCCACACCACCCGCGACGTGCCGATCTTCGCGCGTCCGCTGACGACGGCCGCGGTCGAGGCGCGGCTGCGCGCGCTCTACGATCCGTACTACGCCACGCTGGGCCGCCTGCTGGACGAGCGCCGGGCCGCGCATGGCTACGCGATCCTGCTCGACGGCCACACCGGCAGCCCGCGGCGGATGAAGCACCACCAGGTCGTGATCGGCACCTGCGGCGACGCCAGCTGCGACCGCCGGCTGGCCGACGCCGCCGCCGGCGTCTTCGCGCGCCACGGCTTCGACGTCGCCCACAACGTGCGGGGCTACACCGGCGGCAACATCGTGGCGACCTACGGCCGCCCGCAGGCGCGCGTGCACGCGCTGCAGCTCGAGGTCAACGCCGCGCTGCTGATGACGGTCGGCGGCGAGGAGTTCGTCGAGCGCGTCAAGCGCGGCGAGATCCCCGACAAGGCCGAGGCCACCATCGCGCGGCTGCGCGATTGCCTGCGCGACGTGCTCGCCGAGCTCCCGGCCGCGCTGACCTAACGCGTCGTCGAGGGCCGTCACGGCTTCGCCGGGATGGCCCGAGCATCTGGGGGTCTGGGGGCCATTTCGGGGCCCCCAGTCAATCAGATCAGCTTGGCCAGCAGCTCCATCGCCTCGGGCTGATCGGTGCTCACGGTCAGTCCCGTGATCCCGCACTCGGCCCAGGCGCGGTAGCGCTCGGCGATCCGCGCGGGCGGCCCCACCAGCGCCATCTCGTCGCAGAACTCGTCGGGCACGGCGGCGACCGCCTCGTCCCGGCGCCGGGCCAGGAACAGCTCCTGGATGCGCTGGGCGGCGTCGCCGAAGCCGCGGCGAACCATCATCTCCTTGTGGAAATTCTTGTCGCGATGGCCCATGCCGCCGACGTAGAGCGCCACGCGCGGCTTGAGCTTCGCCAGCGCGCCGCGCACGTCGTCGGTGATGGCGACCTCCACGCGCGGCTGGATCTCGAAGCCGGCGAAGCCCT
>DASSLH010000321.1:0-8717 GCA_035689625.1 Candidatus Methylomirabilota bacterium
GCCGGTCTGCGAGGCGGGATCGCGCCGCGGCCAGGCGCCCGCCTCGACCGCGGTGATGAAGTCCAGCACGGCGCGATTGAACAGCTCGGGCTCCTCGAGGTTGATCGCGTGACCGGACTTCGGCAGCACCACCAGCCCCGAGGCCGGGATCTTGCGCTTCATGAAGATCGCCGGCTCCAGGCACGGCTCGTCCTCGTCGCCGGTGATGATCAGCGTCGGCACCTCCAGGCGCACCAGCCGATCCTCCAGCTCGAAGACCGACGGCCGCCGCCGCTGCACGCCGCGCAGCGTGTTGGCGTGACCCAGCGCGGAGCCGGACGCGAAGCGCTCGTAGAACGCGCGGTAGCCGAGCGGGTCCTTGGCGGCGAACTGCACGCGCGTCGGCCCCCGCGTGTAGAACTCGGCGACGGCGGCCATGCCCTTGTCGAACTGCGCGGCGACGTAGTCGGTGTCCTTGTGGAACGTCGCGCGCTCGGTGCCGCTGCCGTAGCCGGCGCCGCCCACGGTGAGCGAGAGCGCGCGGTCGGAGAACATGAGCCCGAAGTGCAGCGTCGCGTAGCCGCCCATGGACAGGCCCACCACGTGCGCCCTGGCCAGGCCCAGGCGATCGAGCACGTCGCGGATGTCCTCGGCGGCGCGCGTCTGCGAGTAGCGCTCGAAATCTTGAGGGACGTCGGACGGCGGATAGCCGCGCGCATTGAACGCGATGGCGCGATAGCGGCGGCCGAAGAACTTGAGCTGGCCGTCCCAGCCACGCCAGTCGTCGGCGAACTCGTGGACGAAGACGATCGGCGCGCCGCGGCCGACCTCCTCGTAGTGCAGCGTGACGCCGTCGGACGTGGCCGCGGTGGGCATCAGCGTCTCACTCGCTCCAGGGAAAGTTTACCTCGAGGATCTCGAACGTCTTGTTGCCGCCCGGCAGCTGCGCGACGACGGTGTCGCCGACGCGCTTGCCGATGAGCGTGCGGGCCAGCGGAGCCAGGATCGAGATCTTGCCGCGGGCGGGCTCGGCCTCGTCGGAGCCGACGATCCAGTAGCGGATCTCCTTGCCGTTGTCGTCCTCGAGCCGCACGGTGGAGGCGAACGTCACGCGGTCGCCACCGGTCGGTGGATCGATGACCTCGGCGGCCCCGACTTTGGTCTCCAGGTCGTTGATGCGCCCCTCGGTGAAGCTCTGCTTCTCGCGGGCGGCGTGGTACTCGGCGTTCTCGGAGAGGTCACCGTGGGCGCGCGCCTCGGCGATCGCCTTGGTGATCGCCGGGCGCTCCACGCGCTTGAGGCGATCGAGCTCGGCCTTGAGCCGGTCGTAACCGGCACGGGTCATGGGAGTTCGCTGGACGGCCATGCCGGTACGTTAGCACGCCTCCCAAGCGGGTCAGGCGTGCAGGTCGATCAGGACCTTCATGACCGGCCCGCCGCGCAGCGCCTCCTCCATGCCCTGCTGCAAGGATTCGAGCGGCAGGCGGCGGCTCACGAGCGGCGCCAGCGTGACGGCGCCGGCGGCGGCCAGCCGGATGGCCTCCTCCCAGTCCTCGCGCGCGTAGAGACGGCTGCCGTGCATCGTCAGCTCGCGCGCGAAGAAGCGGTAAAGGTCGATCGGCACGGACTCGCCGTGGATCGCCACCATGCTGATGGTGCCCTGCACGCGGACCAGCGGAGCCATCGCCTTCACGGCGGCCGGGTTACCGGTGACCTCGAAGACGACGTCGGCGCCGTCGCCGTGCGTCCACTCGTCCACGAACGCGGCCAGGTCGCGGCCGGGCGCGACGACGTCGAGGCCGAGCTTGCCGAGCATCTCGACGCGGAAGGGGTTGATCTCGCTCACGACGACGCGGGCGCCGCGGTGGCGGGCCAGCATCGCGATGAGCGTGCCGATCGGCCCGCCGCCGAAGACCAGCACGGCGTCGTCGCGCTGCACGCTGGCGCGGCGCACGTCGTGGGTGGCGACGGCCAGCGGCTCGATCAGCGCCGCCTCGTCGTCGCCGAGCGTCGCCGGCACGCGCAGCAGGCGCGCCGTGGCCACCGGCCAGTACTCCTGCATGCCGCCCGGCTCGTCCACGCCGAGGACCTTGAGCTGGTAGCAGAGATAGGCGGCGCCGCTGCGGCAGGCGCGACAGCGCCCGCACGTGCGCAGCGGCTCCACGACGACGCGCTCGCCGGCCCGGAAGCCGGAGGCGGCGGGCGCCTCGGCGACGTCGGCCAGCGTCTCGTGACCGATGACGCCGCCGCGCGGCACGCGGTGATCGAGGTGACCCTGGAAGATGTGCAGGTCGGTGCCGCAGATCCCGACACGGCGCACGCGCAGCAGCGCCTCGCCGGCCCCCGGCGTCGGCGTGGGCGCCGTCCCGACGCGGAAGTGCCCGGCGCCCTCGTAGAACGAGGCGCGCATCAGCCGCGCCTCGCCGGCCGGGCGCCGCCGACGACGTCGATGCGCGCGTCGCCGCGCGCCGCCAGCACCCAGCGCTCCCACACCTGGTTCTGCTTCTGGCCGACCAGCTCCTTCTCGAGCTTGTCGCGCTCGAGCGGATCCACCGGCCCGGCCGGCTCGCGCTCGAGCACCTTGATGACGTAGTAGCCCTGCGGCGTGCGGATCGGCGGGCTCGCCTGGCCCACCGGCGTCTGCAGCGCGGCGAGCTGCGCGTCGCCGGGCAGCTTGTCGGCCGGCTTGCCGCGCGAGAAGCGCGGCGTCTCGCCGTACGTCGCGCCGATCTTCTTGGCCGCCGCGTCGAGCGCCCCGGTCTTGGCCTCCTCGGCCAGCTGCTTGGCGCGGCCGGAGGCGAGCGCGTCGGCCTTCTGCCGCTTGACGGCGGCGGCGACGCGATCCTTGATGTCGGCCAGCGGCGGCACGCCGGCCGGAAGGGTCTCGGTCACCTTGAGCACGACCCATCCGGCGGGCGTCTTCACCGGCTCGGTGACGCCGCCCACGGCGAGCGCGAACGCCGCGTCCTCCAGCGTGTCGGCGCCGGCCGGCATGCCCGGCGGGCGGCCGATCTTGGCCATCGTCGTCTCCACCGGCGCCAGCCCCAGCGTGCGCGCCTGGGCCATGAAGTCCTTGGCCTGCTGCAGCGGCGGGCGCACCTCGTCGGCCTTGGCCCGCGCGGCCTTCTCGGCGGCGTCGGCGGCCAGGCGGTCGCGGATCTGCGGGGCCACCTCCTTGAGCGGCTTGCGCGCGCCCTCCCGCACGTCGCTGACCTTGATGGCATGGAAGCCGAACGGCGTGCGCACCGGCTCGGGGCTGATCTCGCCCTTCTTGAGGGCGAACAGCGCCTGCTCGAACTGCGGCACCATGTCGCCCTGCTTCACCCAGCCGAGGTCGCCGCCCTTGTCCTTGGAGCCGGGGTCCTCCGAGACCTGCCGGGCGAGCTTGCCGAAGTCCTCGCCGGCCTTGGCCCGGCGGATGACGTCGGCGATCTTGTCGCGCGCCTTGTCCTCGGCCTCGCTGCCACCGGTCTCGCCCACGCGGGCGAGGACGTGGGCGGCGAGGACCTGGCGCGGTGTCTCGAACTCCTTGGCGTGCTCGGTGTAGTACTTCTCGACGTCGGCGTCGCTGACCTTCGGCGCGAAGTCCTTGGCGACCAGCGTCACGTACTGCACCTTGCGCCGCTCGGGCTGCTTGAACTCGTCGCCGTGCGCCTTCAGGTACTGCGCGACCTCCTCGTCGGGCGCGGCCACCGCCGTCATCAGGGGCGCCACGTCCACCAGCGCCCAGGCCGCCCGCACCTGCTCGTGGGCCGTCTGCCAGGCCTGCTCGAGCTCGCCGTCGGTCACGCGCACGCCGCCGGCGACGATCCGCTGCATCTTGCGCACGGTCAGGTAGCGGCGCAGGTCCTGCTCGGCGTCCACGCCGCGCACCTGCAAAAAGCGACGGTAGCGGTCGATGGAGAAGCGGCCGTTGTCCTGAAACTCCCGCATGCCGTGGACGGAGGCGTTGAACTCCTCGTCGTCGAGGCCCAGCCCCTCGGCCTGCGCGCGCTGCACGACGACGGCCTCGGTGACCAGCTCGTCCACCACCCGCTGCGGCAGGCCCAGCTGCTCGGCCATCTCCGGCGTGAGCCGGCCCCGGTTGACCTGCGCGTAGTAGTCCATCACCGCCTGGTAGCGGTCCTGGTACGCCTTGCGCGAGATCGCCTCGCCGTTGACGGTCGCCACGCGGTCACCGCCGGCGCCGCCGCTCTCGAAGCTGCGGGCGCCGAACACGAAGAGCGAGGCGACGAAGGACGCGATGACGAGCAGCAGGCCGATCTGCAGCCCCTTGCGATACCGACGCATGAACGAAATCATCGAGACTCCTTGGCTCGGATTGCCGCCGGGCTACTCGTCCCGCTCGGGCAGCGGCAGCCGCGGCGCCGGCGCGCCCTCCTCGGGCACGACGCGCCGGGCGACCGTGATGAAGCCGGTGTGGGCGATCATGCGATGGAAGGGCCGGACCGACGTGCCCTCGATGTTCCACGGCCGCACCAGCGTCTCGAAGGTCTCCACGAGCGCCCACGTGCGCTCGCGGTGCAGCGCCTCGGTGATCTGGTGCGACTGGATGATCGTCGGCACGTACATCAACAGAATTCCGCCGGGCCGCAGCACGCGGGCCACGGCGGCGGTGAGCTTCCAGGGCTCGGGCAGGTCGAGCAGCACGCGATCCACCGGCTCCTCGTCCACCAGCCCGTCCTCGACCGGCCGCAGCCGCACGGTGAGGTTGCTCACCTCGCCGGCGCGCATGTGGATGTTGGCCAGCGCGCGCCGCGCGAACTCGTCGCGCTGCTCGTAGGTGATGACGTGCCCCTCGGGCCCGACCGCGCGCAGCAGCGCCAGCGTGAGCGCGCCGGAGCCGGTGCCGGCCTCCAGCACGCGGCAGCCGGGGTAGATGTCGGCCCAGAACAGGATCATCGCCAGGTCCTTGGGATAGATGACCTGGGCGCCCCGCGGCATCTCCAGCACGAACTCCGCCAGCGTGGGGCGCAGCGCGAGATAGCGCAGGCCCAGCGACGAGCGCACCCACGAGCCCTCCGGCTGGCCGATGACCGCGTCGTGCGGGATCCAGCCGCGGTCGGAGTGAAACGTCTCCGTCTTGCGCAGAAAGATCAGGTGGCGCTTGCCGCGCTGATCGATGAGCAGGACCTGCTCGCCGTCCTGGAAGGGCAACCGCTCGTTCACGCCGCGGCGTGATCCCGGGCGACCGGCAGGAATCGCGTGAGGACGAAGCCGGCCAGCGGCATCAGCGCGCTGATCCAGAGCGCCGCCGGCACGCCCCAGTGATCGGCCACCCAGCCCAGCACGGTCACGCCGGCGCCGCCCATGCCGATCGCGAAGCCGACGATCAGCCCGGAGGCCATGCCGGCGTTGCGCGGCAGGTAGGCCTGGCCGAGCACGACCGAGACGGAGAAGCTGGAGGTCAGCACCGCGCCGAACAGGCCGAGCGCGACGATCGCCAGCGGCCCGCGCATGAGCAGGAACAGCGCGCCGAACGGGATGGCCGCCAGGAACACCCACTTCATGAACGTGCGCGGCCCCACCCGGTCGGCGATGGGTCCCGCGATCACGGTGCCCAGCGCGCCGGCGCCGAGGAAGACGAAGAGCAGCACGCCGACCAGCCGCGGGTCGGCCTTCAGCGTGTCCACGTAGTAGAACGGCACGAACGTGCTGAAGCCGAGCGAGGACCACGCGCGCACGGTGACGACCACGATCAGCAGCGCCATCGCCGCCGGCATGTTCACGCCCGCCGCGCCGGCGCGGAGCGCGGCCCGCGGCGCCGTCGCCTCGCGCGTGAGCGACGGCAGCACCACCAGCAGCAGGCAGCCGACGACGAGCGTGGGCCCGAGCATGCCAAGCGTGTGCGAGAGCTGGAAGCCCGCGCCGGCGCGGCCGGCCACCAGGAACGTGATCAGCGGCGGTCCCAGCGCGATGCCGACGTTGCCGCCCAGCGAGAACCACGAGAGCGCCGTGGCCTTGCGATCGCCGGCCACACCGGTGGCGGTCTTGTAGCCCTCGGGATGCCAGGACGCGACGCCGAGGCCGAGCACGACGACGAGGGCCATCAAGGCGGCGTAGCCCGGCGCCAGCCCGAGCAGGGCGATGCCGATACCGGAGACGAACACCGAGGCGGGCAGGATCCAGCGCCGCGCGATCTGGTCGGAGAGATAGCCGAACAGCGGCTGGATGATCGACGACGTCACGTTCGCGGCCAGCACGATCAGCGCGGCCTGCGCGTACGACAGCGCGTGGGCCTGCTTGAGGAACGGCAGCACGGCCGGCAGCGCGCCCTGGTTGACGTCGATCACGAGGTGACCGATGGCCAGCAGCGCGATGAGCTTGGTGTGCGGCTTGACCCGCTCGGACGCAGGAAGGAAGCCGGTCGCGGCGGCGGCGTCCAGTGCCGCCGGCTTGGAATCAGCCATGACCAGCCAATGGTACACTAACGACGCCATGGAGACACCCGCGCGCCCCTCGCGTGGGCCCGCCCGCCTCAGCGTCCGCGAGCTCGGTCACGTCTCGCTGTTCGTGCGCGATCTTGACGCCACGCGCCGGTTCTATCGCGACGTCCTCGGCCTCGCCGAGACCGGCACCGGCAAGAACGGCCGCATCGTGTTCTTCTCCACCGGCGTGCGCCATCACGATCTCTCGTGCGAGCTGGCGCGCGCCGAGGGGCCGGGGCCGCAGCCCAAGGGCGTGCCCGGGCTCTATCACGTCGCGTTCACCGTCGGCACGTCGGCCGAGGACCTCGCCGCCGCGCGGCGCTGGGTGGAGGCGCACGGGCTGGCGCCGTTCGGCGAGTACGAGCGCGGCTTCTGCGTGCGCGATCCCGACGGCCACGAGGTGGAGCTGTACGTGGAGTCCGAACCCGCTACGCCTGCCCAGCCTTCTCGAGATCGATGAAGTACAAGACGTCCAGCCAGCCGGGCGAGTGGCCGAGGCGCGTGAGCACCATCGCGATCTCGCTGCGGTGCTGGGTCGCGTGGTTCACCTGGTGGAGCAGCTGCTGCCAGAGCGGATAGGCCCAGCGCTGGCCTTCCATGTTCACGTACTCGACAACGGCCGCCGCCCGCGCCTCGGTGAGCGCGCCGAGGAACGTCCGCGTATCGGCCTCGACGCGCTCCCAGCGCGCGCGGATGGTGGCAAGGTCGGCCGGCGCCGGCTCGGGCCACGCACGCGGCGAGCGCCCCTGCCAGCGCTCGAGATAGAGCCACTGCCCGTTGACGACGTGGATCAGCGTGTCGCGCACCGAGTCGAAGCTGGCCCCGCCCGGCGCGGCGAGCTGCTCGTGGGTGAGCGCCGCGGCCGTGTCGAGGATGCGGACGTTGGCCCACGCGTTGTACCGGTACATCGTGCGCACGACGTCGAGGATCATGCGCGCACCCTCCAGATGGCGACGACGCCGGTGACGAGCATCGCGACCGCGAAGCCGAACGCCGGCAGGTAGCTGCCGGTCACGTCGAAGATGCGCCCGCCGAGCCAGGCGCCGAGCGCCTCGCCGGGGCCGATGGCCAGGCCCAGCAGGCCCCAGATCGTGCCGAACGCGGGACCGGCGAACACGTCGGCGGCGCGCGCGGCCGCGATGATCCCGCTCGAGCCCTGGGCCATGCCGTAGAACGCGACGTAGAGCGCCAGCCACCACGGCGCGCCGGTGACCGCCAGCAGGCTGAGACAGCCGATGGCGACGGCGGCGCTGCCGTACGCGAGCGTCAGCGTGAGCGGTCGGCCGATGTGATCGGACGCCCAGCCCGTCGTCATGCGCCCGGCCAGGCTCACCAGGCTCACGGCGCCCAGCGCCGTCGCGGCCGTCGCCGGCGCGATGCCGTGCCCGATCGCGTAGGCGACCATGTGCACGTTCATCAGCGGGAACGCGCAGGCGCCGGCGAAGCGCATGAGCGCCAGGAACCAGAAGGCCGGCGCGCCCAGCGCGCCGCGAGCCGTCCACGGCCGGCGCGGCGACGCGGCGCGCGCGCCGGCGGGCGCGATCGGCTCGGCCGGCGGGCGCGACTGCAGCGCGTTGAGCGGCACCAGGATCAGGACGAGCAGCGCCGCCCACGCCAGCAGCGTCGCGCGCCAGCCCAGGCGCGAGACGAGCGCCTGGGCGAGCGGGATGAAGCAGAAGGCGCCGAAGCCGGTGCCGAGATCCACCAGCGCGATCGCGCGGCCGCGCGCGCGCGGATACCAGAGCGCGGCGACCGTCATGTTGCCCTGGCTGCCCAGGCACGCCAGCCCCAGCCCGCCGATCACGCCGTAGGTCAGCACGAGCAGCGGCAGCGAGGGCGCGCGGCTGGCGAGCAGGAAGCCGAGCGCGGCGAGCGCGGCGCCGCCCTGGAACAGACGCCGCGGGCCGAAGCGATCGAAGGCCCAGCCCACCAGCGGCGCGCCGAAACCGCCGAGCAGCAGCACCGCGGACTGCACGGTCGCGACCTCGCCGCGCGAGGCATGAAAGTCGTCCACCAGCGGCAGGTAGAGGACGGCAAACGACATCGCCACGCCGTTCTGCACGGCCAGCGTGATCGCCGCGATGACGAGCGGGCGCGCGCGGCTCAGCGGGAGATCGTCAGGCTCTGACCGCCGTAGTGATCGGCGTCGTGCCAGGGGCGGCCCTCGGCGAAGCGCGAGGCCCGGAACGGACGCAGGTCCACGGTGGCCGGCGCGCCGGCGGTGATCCACTCGGCCAGGCAGCGGCCGATGGCCGGCGACGTCTTGAACGAGGTGCCGGAGTCGCCGAGCATGGCCCACAGCCCGTCGGG
>DASSLH010000322.1:0-5120 GCA_035689625.1 Candidatus Methylomirabilota bacterium
ATCGCCTCGGTGCTGGAGAAGCACGAGGAGACGTACCGGCAGATCTGGGAGGAAAACCGCCGGCTCGTGCGCTACCTGCGCCAGGCCGACGCGCCGATCCCCGAGGCGCTGGCGATCGTGGCCCGCCACGTGCTGGAGCAGGAGGCGCTGGGCGCGCTGGCGCACGTGCAGCGCCCGGGGCCCCTGCCCGACCGCGTGTACGCCGCCGTCGGCGAGGCCCGCGCGCTCGGCCTCACGCTCGATCTCGGCCCGGCCAAGACGCGGCTGCAGGCCGCGGTGGACGCCGCCCTCGACGCGCTGGCGGCGGCGCCGACGCCCGAGCGCGTGGCCGACGTGGGCCGCCTGATCGCCGACGCGCGCGGCCTCGGCCTGCGCTTCGGCCTGTGGGGCACGCAGAACCGGTTCTTCGAGATCTGGCGCGCGCACCGCGACGCGCGCCAGGTGCTGGGGCCGCTGGCCGCCGAGCTCGGCTTCGCGCTGGCGCCGGAGCGGCCCTGATGCGCGTGCCGCTGGCGACCTACCGGCTGCAGCTGGCGCGGCACCTCACCTTCGAGGACGCCGCCGCGCTGCTCGACTACCTGCAGGCCCTCGGCGTCAGCGACGTCTACACCTCGCCGTTCTTCGAGACCTCCTCGCAGAGGAGCCACGGCTACGACGTCAACGACCACAACACGATCCGCGCCGAGATCGGCGGCGAGCGCGGCCTGCGCGTCTTCGCCGAGGCGCTGCGCGCGCGCGACATGGGGCTGCTGATCGACCTGGTGCCCAACCACATGGGCATCGCCGGCAACCGCAACGCGCGCTGGCTGGAGGTGCTGCAGGAGGGCCCGGCGGCCGCGGCGGCGACCTACTTCGACATCGACTGGGCGCCGGTGAAGGCCGAGCTGACGGGCAAGGTACTGCTGCCGATCCTGGGCGATCAGTACGGCACCGTGCTGGACGCCGGCCAGCTGCGGCTGACGCTGCGCGACGGCGGCTTCCGCGTGGAGTACTACGACACCGTGCTGCCGCTGGCGCCGCGCACGTGGGCGCGCATCCTCGGCCACGGGCTGGGCACGCTGCAGGCCGCGCTCGGCGCCGAGCATCCCGACCTGGTGGAGCTGAAGTCGCTGATCACCTGGTTCACCACGATCCCGCCCCGCCACGACGCCGACCCGGCGGTGGCGGCCGGCCACCGCCGGCAGGTCGAGACCGGCCGCAAGCGGCTGGCCGGGCTGCTGGCGCAGGCGCCGGCCGTGCGCGAGTTCCTCGAGGCCAACGTGCGGGCGTTCAACGGCACGCCCGGCGACCCGCGCAGCTTCGACGCGCTCGACGCGCTGCTCGACGAGCAGGCCTATCGCGTGGCGTTCTGGCGGGTGGCCGGCGAGGAGATCAACTACCGGCGCTTCTTCGACATCAACGAGCTGGCGGCCATCCGCATGGAGGAGCCCGACGTCTTCGCCGAGGCGCACCGGCTGGTCTTCCGCCTGGTCGGCGAGGGCATCGTGACCGGCCTGCGCGTGGACCATCCCGACGGCCTCTACGCGCCGGCCGAGTACTTCCGCCGGCTGCAGCGCGGCTGTGCGCAGGCGCGGGGGCGCGAGGACGGCGACTTCTACGTCGTGGCCGAGAAGATCCTGGCGCCCGGCGAGCACCTGCCGGAGGGCTGGCCCACGGCCGGCACCACCGGCTACGAGTTCCTCAACCTCGTCAACGGGCTGTTCGTGGACCGCGCCCAGGCCCGGGCCATGGAGCACATCTACGCGCGGGTCATCCGCGTGCGGCCGCCGTTCTCCGACGTCGTGAACGAGTGCAAGCGGCTGATCATGGAGACCTCGATGGCGTCCGAGCTGAACATGCTCGGCCATCGCCTCAACCGCCTCTCCGAGAAGCACCGCTCCTCGCGCGACTTCACGCTCGGCAGCCTCACCACCGCGCTGCGCGAGATCATCGCCGCGTTTCCCGTGTACCGCACCTATGTCGGCGACGACTCCACGGAGAGTCCGCCCGACCGTCGAGCGCCGGAGGCCTCCGCAGGCGCTCCGACGGCGCATATAACGGACCGCGACCGCGACTACATCGCCCGCGCGGTGGCCCACGCCCGTCGGCGCACGCCCACGATGAACGCCTCGATCTACGACTGGATCCAGGGGGTGCTGACGCTGCGCTTTCCCGACTGGGCGACCGAGGCCGATCGCGCCGAGCGCGTGGACTTCGTGCGGCGCTTCCAGCAGCTCACGGGCCCGGTGACGGCCAAGGGTTACGAGGACACCGTGCTCTACCGGTTCAACCGGCTGGTCTCGCTCAACGAGGTCGGCGGCGATCCCAGCCGCTTCGGCACGGCGCCCGCCGAGTTCCACGCCGAGAACGCCGAGCGCCGCCGCCGCTCGCCCCACGCGCTGTCGGCCAGCGCGACGCACGACACCAAGCGCGGCGAGGACGTGCGCGCGCGCATCAACGTGCTGTCGGAGATCCCGGGCGAGTGGCGGGCGCGCGTCGCGGCGTGGCAGCGGCTGAACCGCAAGCACCGCACGATGCTGGAGGGCGCGGCGGCGCCCGGCGCGAACACCGAGTACCTGCTCTACCAGACGCTGGTGGGCGCCTGGCCGCTGGACGCCGAGCGGCTGCGCGCCTACATGGTCAAGGCCACCCGGGAGGCCAAGGTCCACACCTCGTGGATCAATCCCGACCCGCGCTACGACGGGGCGATCGCGAAGTTCGTGGAGGCCATCCTCGATCCGGAGCGCGCGGCGGCGTTCCTGGCCGACTTCCTGCCCTTCCAGGCGCGCGTCGCCCACTTCGGGCGCCTCAACTCGCTCGCCCAGACGCTGGTGAAGCTCACCGCGCCCGGCGTGCCCGACTTCTACCAGGGCACCGAGCTGTGGGACCTGAGCCTGGTCGACCCCGACAACCGCCGGCCGGTGGACTGGGCGCCGCGCCGCCGGATGCTCGACGAGCTGCGCGCCGCCCTCGCCGGCGGCGCCGAGCGCGCCGCCCTCGCCCGCGAGCTGGCCGCCGGCATGGAGGACGGCCGCGTGAAGCTGTTCCTCGTCCACGAGGCGCTGGCCTTCCGCCGCGCCCGCCGCGCGCTGTTCGAGCGCGGGGACTACCGGCCGCTGGAGGCGCGCGGCGTCTGGGCCGAGCACGTCTGCGCGTTCGCGCGCGTGGCCGACGGGGCCGCCGCCGTGACCGTGATCCCGCGGCTGCTGGCCCGGCGGGGCGCCGAGACGCCGCCGCTCGGCGACGGCTACTGGGCCGACACCACGGTCGAGCTGCCGCCCGAGCTGGGCGGCCGCCTGCGCAACGCCCTCACCGGCGAGCGCGTCGAGACGCGCGCGGCCGGCGCGGCCGCCGTCCTGCCGCTCGGGGCCGCGCTGGCCTCGTTCCCGGTGGCGCTGCTGGAGACGCCATGACGGCGACGGCGATCGAGCCCTTCCGCTTCATCGGCTGCGTGGAGCTGCGGCAGGCGCTCGATCAGCGCGCGACCGACGAGCGCGAGCTGCTCGACCGCCTGGAGGACGTGCCGGCCGGCTCGATCTTCTATCACACGCACGGCTACTTCCTGCGCCACCGGCCGATCACGACCGCCTACGGCAACGACTTCGCGGCCTGGGTGGCCGGACAGGTGCGCGACCAGGTGCTGGCCGAGCGGCTGGCCGTCATCAACCCGTTCGAGTTCGCCTCGCTCGAGGACCTGCGCGACGAGCTGATGTCCGTCGTGCACGACCACCTGGTGCGGCTCTCGGCGGTGCCGCGCGTGGAGTTCGGCGAGGCGTTCCACTTCCAGCAGTCGCACATCGTCGAGGTCCCGCTGGGCGCGGCGGCCGCGACGCTGGCCGAGTTCCGGGCCGGCCTGGCCGAGGTGGACGCCAGCGCGATCTACTTCCACATGGTCGAGGCCCGCGCGCGCCTGGGCCGGCGCTCGGGCGACTTCGCCGAGTGGATCCGCAGCTCGCTGGCGCTGCCGGCGCTGGCCGAGCGCATCGAGCGCATCGACGCCTACATGACGAGCCTCGAGCGCGTCCGCGCGCGCGTGCTGGCGCTGGTGGACGACGCGCTGGAAGGGACGGCGGCGTGATCGCCATCGAGGACTACCGTCGGGTGGCGCCGGCGGGCGCGGTGGACATCATCCTGCGCCTGGGCGAGCGCGTGCGCGGCAAACGCCTGCTGCACCTCAGCGGCGGCCGCTTCGGCGCCGGCGCCGCCGAGTCGCTGAGCGCGCTGGTGCCGCTGCTCACCGACCTCGGCGTGGACGCCGCCTGGGAGATCACCGGCGGCGATCCCGGCTTCTACGGCACCGCCACCGCCCTGCGGGCGGCGCTCAATGGCGCCGAGCGCGTGCTGACCGACGAGGCGCTCGACCACTACGTCGAGATGAACCGCGTCAACGCCAAGAAGCTGGCGCTGGAGGCCGACCTCGTGCTGGTCCACGACGTGCAGCCGATCACGCTGGTCGAGCACCGGCCGGCCCATGGCCGCTGGGCGTGGCGCTGCCACTTCGACTGCTCGCGCCCCTCGCGCCGGGCGTGGACCTTCATGCGCTCCTACGTGAACCACTTCGACGCCGCCGTCTTCCCGCTGCCGAAGTTCGCGCGCCGGCTGGGCATTCCCAAGTACGTCATCGCGCCGTCCATCGACCCCCTCTCGGAGAAGAACCGCGAGCTGTCCTCGCGCGAGGTGATGAGCCTGCTGCGCGGGCTCGGCGTCCCCCAGGACCGGCCCTACCTGCTGCAGGTCGGGGCCTTCACGCCGGCCGAGGACCCGCTCGGCGTGGTCAACGCCTACCGGCTGGTCAAGAAGCACTACAACGTGCGCCTGGTGCTGGCGGGCACCGCCGAGAGCGAGCACGAGAGCGCCGAGACGCTGGCCGAGCTGCGCGAGGCGGCCCAGCACGACGCCGACATCGTCGTGCTGGAGCTGCCGCCCGACGCGCACCTGCAGCTCAACGCCCTGCAGCGCGGGGCGACGATCGTCGTGCAGAAGTCCGTACACGAGGGCTTCGCCCTCGGCGCTGCCGAGGCGATGTGGAAGGGCAAGCCCGTCGTGGGCGGCTTCGCCGGCGGCCTGCCCCAGCAGATCGTCTACGACGTCACCGGCTACACCGTGCACTCGGTGGAGGGCGCCGCCTTCCGCCTGCGGCA
>DASSLH010000323.1:0-2205 GCA_035689625.1 Candidatus Methylomirabilota bacterium
GCCGAGCCCGCGCGCAGCCGCGCGAGCGCGGCCGCCACGGCGTCGGCGTCGCACGGCTCCACCGCGGCGCCGCAGTCCGCGCTCAGCACCTCCGCCCCGCCGGCGCGCGTGCTCGTGACGATCGGCAGGCCCGAGGCTAGCGCCTCCAGGTGCACGTTGCCGAAGGGCTCGTAGCGCGTGGGCAGCACGAGTGCGTCGGCGGAGGCATACCAGCGCTCGATGTCGGGCCGAGGCCCCAGCCACGTCACCCGCGGGCCGATGCCGAGGCTGTCGGCGAGGCGCTGGTAAGCGCGCACGTCACCCTTGCCGATCACCAGCAGGCGCGCGGCGCGGTCGTCGAGCCGCGCCAGTGCCTCCAGCGCGGTGGCCAGGCCCTTGCGCTCGAAGCCGCTGCCGGCGAACAGCGCCAGCCAGACGTCGGCCGGCAGGCCGACCTCGCTTCGCGCGTCGTCGCGATGGCGCGCGCGGTTGTCGGGATGGAAACGCTCGAGGTCCACACCGTTGTAGACGACCGAGAGGCGATCGGCCGGCACCCGGTAGAGGTCGGCGATCTCCCGGGCGCCCAACCGCGAGATCGCCGCGATCTGGGGCGTGTGCGCGAAGAGCCGCCGCTCCAGCGCGAGCAGCAGGCGATGGTACGCGGCGCGCCGGTGGAAGCGCGGTCCCAGGGCGGCGAGATAGCCGCGATGGCAGCCCTCCCCCGCCCGGTAGACGTCCTGGGAGAGCGTGCGCTCGTGGCTCTGCACGACGTCCCACTGCCGCCGCCGCACCGCCAGCCGCACGGCCAGCGGCAGCACCAGCACGCGGGCGGGCGCCGGCACCGGCGGCAGCCCCAGCCGGTGCACGGTCACGCCGCGCACCGGCCGCTGGCCGGCGGGGCTCAGCAGGTGCACGTCGTGGCCGCGGGCGACCAGCGCGTCCACGAAGCCGGCCGTCGCACGCTCCACGCCGCCGTGGAAGACGAACGGGCGGGAGACGACGAGGATCTTCACCGGCGCGCGCCGGCGATCGCCCGCTCCACCACGGGGAAGAGGGCGGCGCGAGCGGCCGTGAAGCTGTAGCGCTCGCGGCAGCGCTCCCGCGCGCGCCGTCCGAGCTCGGCGGACGTCTCGGGGTCGTCGAGGACGCGCTTGAGCGAGGCGGCCAGCGCCACGACATCGCCGGGCGGCACCAGCACGCCGCACCCGTCGAGGATCTCGGGGATCATGGACACGGCGGTGGAGACGATCGGGCGGGCCATGGCCATCGCGTCGAAGAGCTTGGCCGGCACCTGCCCCAGCGTGTCGCTGGTCGCCCGCTGCGGGATCGCCACCGCGTCGGCGGCCGCGAGGTAGCGGGGGACGTCGTCGAAGGGGACCTCGCCGATCAGCCGCACCCACGGCTGGGCGGCCCAGCGCCGGCCGCCGGCGCTGGCCGCGTCGGCGCCGACCAGCACCAGTCGCGTGTCGCCGCCGACGGCGCCCACCGCCTCCACCAGGTCGTCCACGCCCTTGTGGCCGCGCGGCGTGCCGAGGAACATCACGACGCGCTCGCGGCCCAGGCCGAGCGCCGCCCGGCCGGCGGCCCGGTCGAAGCGCGCGGGATCCCACGCCTCGGTGTCGCGCACGTGCGGGATGAGCGTGCCGCCGAAGCGCTTGGCGAGGAAGCGCGACGCGACGGTCACCGCGTCGGCGCGCCCGATGCGACGCTCCATCAGCCACGTCCACGGCAGGCCGTTGGGATTGCCAACGTTCAGCGCACGGCCCAGCGTGCCCCAGCCGCCCGAGCGCCGGAAGAAGCCGACCTCCCAGTCGTCCACGTCGAGCAGCAGCGGCCGCGGGCGCTCGCGGCGCGCGCGCAGCGCGATGCCGAAGCTGGTGGCGCGCGGCTTGGAGGCGTAGAGCACGTCGCCGTCGGCAAGCGCGGCCAGCGGGCGCAGGTGGCGGCGGAATGCGGGGTAACGCGCGGCACCGCCGACGGCGAGCGCGCGATGGGCGATCGGGCTGTCGGCGGCCGGGCGCCAGACGCCGTCGCCGAAACGCGGGCCGACGATCTCGACGTGCCAGCGGCAGGCCAGCAGCCGGGCCAGCAGCTCGGCGCGGCCGGTGGCGTTGTCGGAGAGGTCGAAGGCGAGGATCGAGATCTTCACGCGGCGGCCAGCCGCGCGTAGTGCGCCTCGAGAGCGGCCGCCAGCCGGGCGCCGGAGTACCGCTCCACGACCAGGCG
>DASSLH010000324.1:0-6817 GCA_035689625.1 Candidatus Methylomirabilota bacterium
GTCGGCATCCGCGGCCTCGTGCTGGCCGGGATCTTCGCCACTGCCATGGGCTCGTTCTCGGCCGCGCTCAACGCGCTCGCGACCGGCGCGACCAACGACTGGTACCTGCGCTGGGTCCGCGGCCGGAGCGCGCACCACTACGTGCAGGCCGCGCGCGCGTTCACCGCCCTCTTCGCCGCGCTCATGGTCCTCATCGCCGGCGCCTTCGCCCAGGCCAAGGTCACGACGCCCGACCTGCGCATCATCCCCGTCGTGCTCGGCATCGCCGGCTTCATCCTGGGCCCGATGCTCGGGGTCTTCCTGGTCGGCATGCTCACGCGCCGCCGCGGCTCCGACGCCGGCAACATGCTGGCGATCACGCTGGGCCTGCTGGCGACGGTGATCGTGGGCCAGCTGCACATCACGCTCTGGAACTCGCTGGCCCCGCTGCTCGGCACGACGTGGACCATCGAGCAGCCCGCCTGGATTCCCGAGGTCTCGTTCACCTGGTGGGGCATGATCGGCGCGCTCGTCGTCTTCGCCGTCGGCGTGCTCTTCCCCACCCCGGCCGAGGCGCTCACCGCAGCCCGCCGCCACGCCGCCGCCGCCGAGGGCGCCGAGGACGTGCCGCTGGCGCTGAGGCGGACCTGACCCGGGGAGTGCTACCATTCGAGCCCCGATGAACACCAGCGCTCGCCGCTTCGCCGACGTCGTGGTGGTCTCGATCAAGGGCCGCGTGGACCAGGCCACCTCCGAGGCCCTCAAGGCCGAGCTGGCGCCCCACCTGGAGCGCTGCCGCCCGGGGCAGGACCACGTCGTCCTCGACTTCGGCGACGTGGACTACATCAGCAGCGCCGGCCTGCGGGTGCTGATGCTGGCCGCCAAGCAGGCGAAGGCGCAGCAGGGCTTCCTGGCGCTTGCCGCCGTGCAGCCGCTGGTGCGCGAGATCCTGGAGATCAGCAAGTTCACGCTCGTCCTGCGCGTCGAGGCGACGGTCCGCGACGCGGTCGCGGCCGCGTCGCCGGCCGGGCGGCAGGCGCTCGACAACGGCTGATCGATGCGGATCCGGTTCTGGGGCACGCGCGGCTCGATCCCGGTGGCGGCGTCCGCCGCCGCCATCCGCGGCAAGGTGGGGGCCGCGGTGACCCGGGCCGCCGGCCGCCGCTTCGAGACCCCGGCCGCCCTGGACGCCTTCCTGGACGAGCTCGGGATCACCGTGGCCGGGACGTTCGGCGGCGAGTCGTCGTGCGTGCAGCTCGACGCCGGCGGCGACGAGTACGTGCTGTGCGACCTCGGCAGCGGCGCCCGCGTGTTCGCCAACCACACGCTGGCCGCGCGGCGCGGGATGCCGGCCGTCTACCACGTCTTCATGTCGCACACCCACTGGGATCACATCATGGGATTCCCGTTCTTCATGCCGGCCTACATCCCCGGCAACGTCATCAACATCTACGGCTGCCACGCCTGGCTGGAGCAGTCGTTTCGCCGCCAGCACGGCGCGCCGTCGTTTCCGGTCGAGTTCGAGCGGCTCGGGGCCGAGGTGCGGTTCGTCACGCTGACGCCGGGGCAGGGCCACGACCTCGCCGGCTTCCGCGTGACACCGCGGCGCCAGCGTCACGGCGGCGACTCGTACGGCTACCGCTTCGAGCGTAACGGTCGCAGCGTCGTCTACACCACGGACTCCGAGCACACGCTCGACGATCCGGCGGCCCTGCAGGGCTTCGCGGAATTCCTGCGCGACGCCGACCTGGTGATCTTCGACGCGCAGTACTCGCTGGCCGACAGCATCTCGCTGAAGGAGGACTGGGGACACTCCAGCAACGTCGTCGGCGTCGAGCTCTGCCAGATGGCGCGCGTGCGCCACCTCTGCATGTTCCACCACGAGCCGACGTACGACGACGCCCAGATCGCCGCCGTGCTGGCGGAGACGCGCCGCCTGGAGGAGATCACGCGCGGCGACCACGCGGTGCGGATCTCGGCGGCCTGGGACGGTCTGGAGATCGAGCTCTAGCACGATGGCGGCCCCGCCCACCGCGCGGCTGCCGCCGTTCCTGCGCGGCCGCCTCTTCGGCGCCTGCCTCCTCGTCGTGCTCCTCGCGGTCGCCGCCGTTCCCGGCCTTCCCGGCCTCACGCGCCTGGCGTTCGCCTGGCTCGACGTCTGCCAGAACCTCGCCCCCCGCGCCCGCCTCACGGATCGCGTGGTCATCGTGGACGTCGACGACGCGAGCCTGGCGCGCTACGGGCAGTGGCCGTGGCCGCGCACGCTCCTGGCGCGGCTGCTGGGAACGCTCGTCGCCGCCCGGCCCGCCGCGGTCGGCCTCGACGTCGTCATGCCGGAGCCCGACCGCCTGTCGCCACCCGGCCTCCCGGCGCTGGTGCCCACGATCGGTCCCGAGCTGGCGGCGCGGCTGGCAGAGGTGCCGAGCAACGACAGCATCCTGGCCTCGACGCTGCGCGGCCGTCCCATCGTGCTGGGCATGGTCGGCATCCAGGGTGCCGAGAGCCGCCCGCCGGTGCGCGTGGCGCCGGCGGTGAGCGTCGGCGGCGCGCCGGTCGCGCTGCCACGCTTCGACGCCGCGCTGCAGAGCGTTCTCGCGATCGAAATCGCGGCCGCCGGGCACGGTCTGCTCAACGCCGACGTCGACGGCGGCGCCGTGCGCCGCATCGGCCTGCTCGGGGACGTCGCCGGCGTCATCACGCCGGCGCTGGCGCTCGAGCTCCTGCGCGTGGCGGAGCGCGGGCGGGAGATCTCGCTGCTCGTCGACGAGGGCCGCGTGCGGCGGGTCAAGGCCGCCAGCGTGGTGACCCCGACCGAGCTCGACGGCGCCGTCTGGCTGCGCTACGCCGGCCACACGCCGGCGCGGTTCGAGTCGGCCGCCGACGTCCTCGCCGGCGTGGTGCCGCGCGAGCGCTTCGACGGCAAGCTCGTCCTGGTCGGCGTCACCGCGCTGGGGCTCGCCGACCGCCGGCCGGTCCCGGGCACCGGCGACATGGACGGCCTGGAGATCCACGCGGAGCTCGTCGAGAGCCTGCTCGACGGCACGCTGCTGGCGCGCCCGTGGTGGGCGCCCTGGGCTCGCTGCGGCTTCATCCTGGTCGGCGGCGTCCTGCTCATTGCGACCGTCCCCGTGATGCGCGCGCGCGCCGCCGCTCTCGTCCTCGCCCCGCTCCTGCTGGCGGCCTTCGCCGCCAGCTTCGCCCTCTACCGCGAGGCCTCGGTCGGCGTCGATCCGTCCACGCCCGCGCTCGCGCTGGCGGTGATGTTCGTCGCGATGCTGGGCGTGACCCTGGCCGAGGCCGAGCGGCAGCGGCGACTGCTGCGCCACCAGGTCGACCTGCAGCGAGACGCGGCGGCGCGCTTCGAGGGCGAGCTGTCGGCGGCGCGCCGCATCCAGATGGGCATCCTGCCCAAGCCCGCCGACGTGCTGGCCGGTGAGCCGCGGGTGAGCGTGCACGTCGTGCTCGATCCCGCCCGCGAGGTCGGCGGCGATCTCTACGACTTCTTCATGCTGGGCGGGGACCGGCTGTTTTTTCTGCTGGGCGACGTCTCCGGCAAGGGCCTGCCGGGCAGCCTGTTCATGGCCATCAGCAAGTCGCTCTACAAGAGCACGGCGCTCCGCTACGGTGGTGACGTGGCGGCGATGATGCGCCAGGCGAACCTGGAGATCTCCCGCGACAACCCGGAGGCGCTGTTCGTGACCGTCTTCGCCGGTGTGCTCAACCTGGCCACCGGCGCGCTGGAGTACTGCAACGCCGGTCACGACCAGCCCTACATCGTCAGCGGCGACGGCGAGCGCCGGGGCCAGCTCGACAAGGGCGGCGGGCCGCCGCTGTGCGTGCTCGACGACTACCCCTACGAGGCGGCGACCCACCAGCTGCAGCCCGGCGACACGGTGTGCCTGGTGACCGACGGCGTGACGGAGGCGCGCGACGCCAGCGGCGCGCTGTTCGGGCGAGCCCGGCTGGAGCAGATGCTGGCGACGCTGACGGCCGCGCGCCCGCCCGAGGCCGGCGCCCGCGCCATCCGGGATGCGGTCACCCGCTTCGTCGCCGGCAGCGAGCCCGCCGACGATCTCGCGATCCTGGTCCTGCGCTGGAACGGTCCGCGCGCTAGCGGACCGTGATCTCGACCCGGCGGTTGCGCGGCTCCGCCACCTCGTCCTCGGTGGGCACGAGCGGCTCGCGCTCGCCGCGCCCGGCGACGAGGATGCTCTCGCGCGCGATGCCGATCTGCACGAGCTCGTTACGGACGCGCTCGGCGCGCCGGAGCGAGAGCGCGTCGTTGTAGGGTACGGAGCCGACGCGGTCGGTGTGGCCGACGACCACGATCTCCGGCGCGGGGTGCGCGGCGATCTCGGGCAGGATCTTGGCCATCTCCGCCTTGGACTCCGGCGTGAAGTCCTCGCTGTTGCCGAGGAAGTACAGGACGAACGTCACCGGCCGCAACGGCTGCGCGTCGAGCGCCGGGCCGAACACGGCCCGCACCTCCTCGGGCGTCGTGGTGCCGGTGGCCAGGTGCCCCTCCGGCTGAACGCGGGCGGTGCTGTACGGCGCGTCGAGCGTCTGCGCCTGGCCGGCGTACGTCACGACCAGAGCGCCCACCTTGCCATCACGACCCGGCAGGAGCACGACGCCCTCGTCGTGCGACGCTCGCAGCACGGGCACCGCCGCGCAGGCGGCGGCGAGCACGGCGATGACGACGGCGAGGCCGAGCGCGCGCATCATCGTTACTGCGCGGGGGCGCCCACGCGCACCAGGAACTCGGTGCCCCGCACGCCCAGCACCGTCGAGGGCGTCCGGACGCGCATCGCGTCGGGAGCGTGCTTGGCGATCTTGCCCGACACGACGGCCAGCGTGCCGCGCTGCAGCGTCGTCTCGAAGCGGCCGTCGTGGGTCGTGGTGTCGAACGCGAAGCGATCGATGGCCAGCGCGCTGTCGGGCCCGGCCGACAGCAGGCTGTCGTCGTGGAACGTGATGCCGACCGCGCCGTCCCGGCCGGTCACCACGACATCGCCCGGCTGCAGCTTCATGCCGACCACAGCCGGCAGCGTCCGTCGCTCACGCTCGACGCGCACCTGCCCGCTGAGGCGCTTCACCTGCGCGACGTCCTCGGCGGCCGCCAGGCTCACCGGCGCGACGAGCAGGCCCGTGAGCAGCGCCACGCGCATTCCAGCCCCAGAGCGCATCGGCTCATTCCTCCGGCCGCCCGGTCCCGAGGGCGGCGCCGCATATAATAGTCCGAGTGACCCGCCGGGAGACACGCACGTTTGAGGCGCGCCTCGCGGACGCGTCGGCCCTGTCGGCGTTCGTGCAGGCCGCCGTCACCGACCCCGAGCTGTCGTTCAAGTCCCGGCTGGCCGCCGAGGAGCTCTTCGTGAACACCGTGAGCCACGGCCACGGCGGCGACAGCGAGGGCCGGGTCGAGGTCACCCTCGCCATCGAGCCCGACGCCGTGGTGCTGACCTACGTCGATGCCGCGCCCCCGTACAACCCGTTCGAGACCGTGGCCGACCCGGACCTGGAGGCGCCCGTCGAGGAGCGCATGGTCGGCGGGCTGGGCATCTTCATGATCACGAAGCTCGCCCGGCACTACGACTACGCGCGCGTCGGCGCGCACAACCGCATCACGCTGGAGCTGCGGCGCTCGGGCCGCTGATCGTCGACGCGCGCGCGGCCCTCTAGCCGCCGGTGCGCGGCTCCAGCAGCAGCGTCTGCAGCGAGCGGCCCACCAGGCCCGTCGTGTCCCACAGCCGCGCCCGCGCGAGCGCGATGCCGTGCGGCTCGCCGGTGGTGGCGGCGTCGAGGCAGATCCACTCCCCGGCCGGGGCGCGGTGCAGGGCGATCGTGAGGTCGCCGTTCACGAACGTCGCTCGCCGCGGGTCCACGACCACGGCCACCCCGCTCGCCGAGTCGGCGGCGGTGACCAGGCGCTCCAGCGGCGTCGTCGGCTCGCCGGCGACGAGCGGCACGACCGGCCGCAGCCAGACCTGCACGGGGCCGCGGCCCCACGTCCCCTTCGCGAGCCGCCACTCGATCGCCCGGTGGTAGCCCTCGTCGCCGGACATGATCGGCAGGTCGAACGGGGCGCTGCTCGCCGGCGGCGCCGGCGGCGTCGGCGCCTCGGCGGCGACCTCGACGCTGCCGGGCGCGACGCGCATGGCCAGGCACGTCGCCTCGATGACGGTGGCGCCATCGTCGGCGAGCACGCTGCCGGCGAGGCGCTGGACCCTGGCGCCAGCGCGAACGACGCGCGTGGTGACCGTGAGCGGCGCCAGCAGCACCGGGCGGAGGAAGTCGAACGTCAGCCGGGCGATCTGGGCCGACGCCCCCGCCTGGCGCGCGAACGCCCGGGCCAGCAGCGCCGCGGGCGGGCCGCCGTGCTGGTGGAGCGCGCTCCAAGGACCGCGCGCGGACGACGAGGGAACGAAGCGCTCGCCGTCGGCGACGAAGAAGGGCGGGAGACGGCTCACCCGGCGGCGGCGTGAGCGCCGGCGAGGCGGCCGAAGACGGCGCCCGACATGAGGCCGGTGCCGCCGGGATAGTTGCCGTGGAAGAGGCCGCCGACCATCTCGCCGCAGGCGTAGAGGCCCGCGAGCGGCTGCCACATCGTGCTCAGCACCTGCGCGCGCTCGTTCACGCGCACGCCCCCGAACGTGAACGTGATCCCGCCCGTCACCGGGTAGGCGCGGAACGGTGGCGTGTCCAGCCGCTGGGCCCAGTTCGACTTCGGCAGCGCCAGCGCCTTGGTCGCCAGCCCGTCGCGCACGGTCGGATCGAAGCGGCCGTCGCTGACGGCGGCGTTGTAGGCCTCCAGCGTGCGGCGACAGGCGGCGCGATC
>DASSLH010000325.1:0-7130 GCA_035689625.1 Candidatus Methylomirabilota bacterium
TGATTGCCATCCCGGCGCTCACGATCCTTCACTGAGGTCGCACCTCTACTGACACATCAGAACTCACTGGGGCTTCCATTGAGCCCGGAAGTCCTCGAGGCGCTTCTGCAGGCCCTCGTCTGAGATCGCCAGCATCTCCACGACCAGGAGCGCAGCGTTTTGGGCGCCGTCGATGGCGACGGTGGCGACCGGCACGCCCTTGGGCATCTGCACGATGGACAGCAGGGCGTCGAGGCCGTTCAGCGAGGTGGACGCGATCGGCACGCCGATGACCGGCAGCGAGGAAAACGCCGCCACCACGCCCGGCAGCGCGGCGGCGCCGCCGGCGGCGGCGACGAGCACGCGCAACCCCCGCGCCGCCGCGCCGCTGGCCCACTCCTCGGTGCGGCGAGGCGTGCGATGCGCGGAGGCCACGACCACCTCGTACCCGATGCCAAGCGCCTCCAGCACCTTCACGGTCTCCAGCATCGTCTCCAGGTCGGAGTCGCTGCCCAGCACGATGCCCACCCTCACCGGGTTCGTCACGTCGCTCTCGCCTCCAGGGCCCGGCGGCCGATGTCGGTGCGGTAGTGCATGCCGTCGAAATGGATGCGGCGCACGCCCTCGTAGGCGCGGGTGATCGCGGCGGCCAGCGTGTCGGCAACGGCGGTGACGCCCAGCACGCGGCCACCGGCGGTCACGAGCCGGCCGTCCGTGCGCGCGGTGCCGGCGTGGAAGACCTCGACGCCCGGCAGCGCGCTGGCGTCCACGACCCCGGTGATCTCCCGCCCCGTCTCGTACGTGCCGGGATAGCCGCCGGAGGCGACCGTGACGCACACGCTGGCGCGCCCGTCGTTGCGCCACGGGCGCGGCGCCGGCAGGCGCTCGCCGCGGGCGACCGCGGCCAGCAGCGGGACCAGGTCGTCCTCCATCCGCAGCATGATGGCCTGGCACTCGGGATCGCCGAACCGGCAGTTGAACTCGACGACCTTCGGCCCTTCCTTGGTCAGCATCAGCCCCGCGTAGAGCACGCCCTGGTACGGCGCGCCCTCGGCGGCCAGCGCCGCCAGCGTCGGCTCGACGATCTCGGCCATGATCCGCGCGTGCATCCGGGCGTCCACCGGCGCGACCGGCGAGTACGCGCCCATGCCTCCGGTGTTCGGGCCGCGGTCGTCGTCGAAGACGGTCTTGTGATCCTGGGCGGCGGCCAGGGGCAGCACGGAGCTTCCGCTCGAGAGTGCGAAGAACGACGCCTCCTCGCCGGCCATGAACTCCTCGACGACGACGGTGGCGCCCGCCGCGCCGAACTCGCGGCGCTCCATGCACTGCGCGATGGCCGCGTCGGCCTCCTCGAGCGTGCGGCACACGATGGCGCCCTTGCCGGCCGCGAGGCCGTCGGTCTTCACGACGAGCGGCGCGCCGAGCTCGCGCGCGTAGCGGCGGGCGCCGGCCGGATCGCCGTGGGTGGCGAAGCGCGCGGTCGGGATGCCGTGACGCGCCATCAGGGCCTTGGCGAACGCCTTGGAGCCCTCGATGGCGGCGGCGGCCCGGCCGGGCCCGAACACCGCGAGGCCCCGCGCGCGCAGCCGGTCGGCGAGCCCCGCCACCAGCGGCTGCTCGGGCCCGACGACCACCAGGTCCACCGCGTGGCTCGTCGCGAAGCCGGCCACGCCCTCGGCGTCGTCCACGGCGAGGTCCAGGCAGCGCGCGTGCTTGGCGATGCCGGGATTGCCGGGCGCCGCCCACAGGTGCTCGACGAGCGGGCTCTGGGCGATCTTCCACGCGAGCGCGTGCTCGCGCCCGCCGCCGCCGACCAGGAGGACCTTCACGTGGTGCCGCCCTCGGGCGGATCGAGCACTTCCAGGTGTGCGCGCGCGATGCGCGCCCAGGGGCTGCCGGAGTCGAGCTCGAGGTAGCGCTGCCAGTGGGCGATCGCCTCGTCGGCGTGGCCGCCGCGCGCCAGCGCGCCGGCCAGGTTGAAGTGCGCGTCGGCGTAGTCGGGCGACAGGTCGAGCGCGCGGCGGTAGCAGCGCACGGCCTCGTCGAGGTCGCCGCGATCCTCGGCGAGCGAGCCGAGATTGTAGATCGCCTCGCAGCAGGTCGGGTCCTGGTCCACCGCCGACTCGTAGGACTTGCCCGCCTCGTCCAGCCGCCCCATGCGGTGCAGCAGCAGCCCCAGGTTGTTCCAGGCCGCCGCGTACGTCGGATCGATCGCGACCACGCGGCGGTAGGCGTCGATCGCGTCCTCCCACTGCGCTGGATCGGCGTCCCACTCGCTGGCGCGCTCGAACCACGTCTCGGCCTGCTCGACCGGCGGCGCCAGCGGCCGCACCATCCCGGTCACCAGCGTGGCGGCGGCAGCCTCCTCGAGGCTCGACGTGTCGAGGTCGAGCACGGTCTGGCCGGTGCGCGGGTCGAACTTCACCCGTTCGGACTGCGCCAGCAGGCGGCCGTTCTCGAGCACGAGACGGATCTCGGCCAGCGGCTGCTCGAGGCCGGGGTTGCGCCGCCGCAGCGCGTCCAGCGCCTGGCGCATCTGCCGCACGGAAGCGCCGGCGTCCAGCAACGCGCCCGCCGCCCGCAGCGCCAGCAGGTCGCGGAACGTGTAGCCGCTGTCACCGCGCAACAGGTCGAGGCGGCGCAGCTGGCCGATGCGCCGCGGCGTCAGCGTGAGGATGCGGGTCAGCTCCCGCATGCCGTAGATGCGCTCGGTTCCCGGTCGGCTCATGACGGTCCCCGCCGGCTAGTGGCGGAAGTGACGCAGGCCCGTGAACACCATGGCGATGCCCTGCTCGTCGGCGGCGGCGACGACCTCGGCGTCGCGCAGCGAGCCGCCAGGCTGGATCACCGCCGTCACGCCGGCCTTGGCCACCACGTCGAAGCCGTCGCGGAACGGGAAGAACGCGTCGGAGGCGCAGACGGCGCCCGCGGTGGCCAGGCCCACCTCGCGCGCGCGCATCACCGCGATGCGCGCGGAGTCCACGCGGTTCATCTGGCCGGCGCCGACGCCGACCACCTGCTCGGCCGTCGTGAGCACGATGGCGTTGGACTTGGCGTGCTTGGCCACGCGCCAGGCGAAGCGCAGCGCGGTCAGCTCGGCCGCCGTCGGCGCGCGCTTCGTCACGGTCTTGAGCTGGGCCGGGTCGAGGTCGGCGAGATCGACCGACTGGGCCAGCAGCCCGCCGAGCACGCTGCGGTACTCCGGCAGCCGGGCCGGCAGCGCCGCCCGGTCGCAGGGCACCTCGAACACGCGGCACTTCTTCTTCGTCCGCCGCAGCTCCTCCAGCGCCTCGGGCGCGAAGGAGGGCGCGAACAGGATCTCGACGAAGATCCCGGCCAGCGCCTCCACCACCGCCATGTCCAGCGTGCGGTTGACGCCCACGATGCCGCCGTAGATCGACACCGGGTCGCAGGCCTTGGCCCGCGCCATCGCCTCGCCGGCGCTGCGGCCGAGCGCGGTGCCGCAGGGGTTGGTGTGCTTGATCACGACCGCGGCCGGCGCCTCGAACTCCAGCAGCAGGCCGAGCGCCGCCGAGAAGTCCAGCACGTTGTTGTAGCCGAGCTCCGGCCCGTGCAGCTGCTTCATCGCCGCCAGCCCGACCGGCGCGCCGCCCACGACGCGATAGAGCGCCGCCACCTGGTGCGGGTTCTCGCCGTACTTGAGGCTCAGCTCGCGCTGAAGATCGAGCGTCTGTTCCGAGGGGTAGTCAGCGGGAGCGATCGAGCCCTCGGCTCGATCGAGACGTGGTGCTCCCCCCACCGTCATCAGGTAGGCGTCGATGGCCGCGTCGTAGCGCGCCGTGCGGGCGAACGCCTCCCGGGCCAGGCGGAACCGCGTCGCGTCGGACAGCTCACCGCCCGTCTTCAGCTCGTCGAGCACCCCGCGGTACTGCGAGACGTCGGTCACGACGCCGACGGCGGCGTGGTTCTTGGCGGCGGCGCGGATCATCGTGGGGCCCCCGACGTCGATCTGCTCGATCGCCTCCGCCAGCGTGACGCCGGGCCGGGCGACCGTCGCCTCGAACGGGTAGAGCGCGACCACGACGAGGTCGATGGGCGGGATGCCGTGGCGGTCGAGCGCCTCCTGGTGCGCGGGCACGTCCCGCTGGGCGAGGATGCCGCCGTGGATCTTCGGGTGCAGCGTCTTCACGCGCCCGTCGAGCATCTCCGGGAAGCCGGTGACGTCGGACACGTCGCGCACGGCCACGCCGGAGTCGCGCAGCAGCTTGGCGGTGCCGCCGGTCGAGAGGATCTCGACCCCCAGCCCGGTCAGCTCGCGGCAGAAGTCCACCACGCCCGTCTTGTCGTGCACGGACACCAGCGCGCGACGCACCTTCATCGTTGGGCCTCCGGGTTCACGATGACCTTCCTTCCCACGATCTGCAAGCGCCCCTCGGCGAACAGGCGGATCGCCTCGGGATAGATGCGATGCTCCTGGGCGAGGATCCGCGCCGACAGCGTCTCCTCGGTGTCGTCGGCCTCCACCGGCACCGCGGCCTGCAGCACGATCGGGCCGCTGTCCACGCCCTCGTCCATGAAGTGCACGGTCGCGCCGGCCACCGTGACGCCGTGCTCGAGCGCCTGGCGCTGGGCGTGCAGCCCGGGGAACGCCGGCAGGAGCGAGGGATGGATGTTGAGGATGCGGCCGGCGAACGCGCGCACGAACGTCGCCGAGAGGATCCGCATGAAGCCGGCCGTGCAGACGAGGCCGACGTCGCGGGCGCGCAGCTCGCGCACCAGCGCGGCGTCGAACGCCTCGCGGTCGCCGAAGTCCTTGGGGTTGACCCACAGCGCCTCGACGCCGGCCGCGCGGGCGCGCTCCAGCGCGACGGCGCGCTCGCGATCGGAGACGACGACGGCCACGCGCGCCGGGAAGCCCGGCCGGGCACAGGCGTCCAGGATGGCCTGGAGATTGGACCCGCGGCCGGAGGCAAGGATCCCGAGCGCCAGCGTCACGCTGCGTCCCGCTGACGCAGCGAGGCCAGACGCTGGCAGACGGCGCAGCGGGACGGCTGGCGCATGATGACCGAGTCCCGCGGAAACCAGCGCGCCAGCCCCCAGTCGAGCGCGACCTGGACCTGCTTGCGGAAGCCGACCAGCTTGTAGAGGTGCAGCGCGTTCCAGAACAGCCAGGCCGGATAGCCGGAGAAGCGCAGTCCCATCACCTCGACGACCGCGTCCTTCTCACCGAGCGAGACCAGCATCCCCTTCGGCGCGAACTCGATCGTGCGCGGCGCGCGGCCCTCGAGGTCGGCGGCGATGTTCGCGGCGGCCAGCCGCGCGTGGGCCAGCGCGGCCGGGATGATCGGGATCGAGACGTCCGGCCGGCCCTGCACCGTCACGGCGTCGCCGACCCCGGAGACCTCCGGGTGGCCCGGCAGCCTCAGCTGCGCGTCGACGACGACGCGGCCCAGGCGGTCCCGTTCGGCGGGCAGCCCGGCCAGCTTCGGGTGGCCCTTCACGCCGGCGGCCCAGACGGTGAGCCCGACCGGGAGCGTGTCGCCGGCCTCCGTCTCCACCGTCCCCGGCCCCACCCGCGTGACGCGCGTGCCGGTGCGGATCTCGATGCCCCCGCGCCCGAGGCTCCGCCGCGCGCGCTCGGCCAGCGTGGGATGCACGCCGCGCAGGATCTCCTGCCCGGCCTCGAGCAGCAGCAGGCGATAGTCGCCCGCCTCGATGCCGCGATAGCGCGGGACGACGTAGGACTCGAAGAAGTCCTGCAGCTCGGCGATGAGCTCCACGCCGGTGTAGCCACCGCCGACCACGCAGACGGTGAGCAGGCGGCGCCGCCCGGCGGCGTCCGGCGCGTGGTCGGCGTGCTCGGCCAGGTCGATGAGGTGGTCGCGCAGGACGACGGCGTCCTCCAGCTCCTTGTAGTTGAGCGCGTGCGTCTCCACCCCGGGGATGCCGAACGTCGGCGTCACGCCGCCGAGCGCGATCACCAGCCGGTCGTACTCGATCACACCCTCGGCGCAGTGCACGCGGCGCGCGTCGAGGTCGATGCGCTCCACGGTGTCACGGCGGAAGCGGAACCGCCGGCGGCCGCGGATGTCGCGGATCGGCTGCACGATGTGGCGCGGCTCCACCAGCGAGGATGCGACCTGGGGCAACAGCGGCGTGAACAGCAGGTAGTTCCGGTCGCTGACCAGCAGGATCTCGACGTCTTCGCGGCGGCGTAGCCGGCGCTCGAGCACGCGGATCGCCTCCATGCCGCCGAAGCCGCCGCCGAGGACGACGATGCGCGTCATGCCAGCTCCACGCCGCGCTCACCCGCCACGATCTCGCCCAGCTCGAGCACGCGCTCGCCGGCCGCCGTCAGCGCCGCCCGCGCGTCGGCCACGGCGTCGGCCGGCAGCACCAGCAGGTAGCCGATCCCCATGTTGAAGGCGCGGAACATCTCGGCGTCGTCCACGTGGCCGGCGGCCTGCAGCGTCTGGAACACCGGCGGCACCGTCCACGCGCGCCGCCGCACGATCGCGCGGCAGCCCGGGGGCAGCACGCGCGGCAGGTTGCCGGTGATGCCGCCGCCGGTCACGTTGGCCATCGCGTGCACGCGCTCGCGCACGGCCAGCGCGGCCCGGACGTAGATGCGCGTGGGCTCGAGCAGCTCGTCGGCCACCGTGCGCCCGGTGCCCGGCAGCAGCGCGTCGACGTCGAGCTTGAGCACGTCGAACACGATGCGGCGGGCGAGGCTGTAGCCGTTGGAATGCAGGCCCGAGGACGCCAGGCCCAGCACGGCGTCGCCCGGCTTCACCGCGGCGCCGTCGATGATGCGGGCGCGCTCGGCGACGCCGACCGCGAAGCCGGCCAGGTCGTACTCGCCCGGCGCGTAGAGGTCGGGCAGCTCGGCCGTCTCGCCGCCGATCAGCGCGCAACCGGCCTGGCAGCAGCCGCTTGCCACGCCGGCCACGATGGCCTCGATGCGCGCCGGCTCCAGGCGGGAGGTGCCGATGTAGTCGAGGAAGTAGAGCGGCTCGGCGCCGTGCACGATGAGGTCGTTGACGCCCATCGCCACCAGGTCGATGCCGACGGTGTCGTGGCGATCGGCCAGGAAGGCGACCTTCAGCTTGGTGCCGACTCCATCCGTGCCCGAGACGAGCACCGGGTTCTTGTACTTACTGGCATTGAGGGAAAACAAACCGCCGAAGCCA
>DASSLH010000326.1:0-4878 GCA_035689625.1 Candidatus Methylomirabilota bacterium
CGAGGCTGGAGCCGCCGAGGTCGGCGACCAGCGCGTCGTCGAAGTCCAGGCTCTCCAGCGCCGCGGCCACGCCCAGGCGCGCCTCCTCGCGCGCGCTCAGCACCTGCACCTCCACCCCCTCGCGGTAGCGCAGCGGGCCCAGCAGCCGCTCGCGGTTCTCGGCGTCGCGCACGGCCGAGGTGGCGACGGCGACGACGCGGGGCCCGGCGCCGGCCGGCACGCGGTGGGCGAAGAAGCGGTGCACGGCCCGCATGGTGTCGTGGATGGCCACGCGCGTGAGCGCGCCGGGCGGGCCGTCGCCCAGGCGCGTGGGGGCACGCTCCTCGGCCAGCAGGCGGTAGCCCCGGTTGGGCTTCACCTTGGCCAGCAGGCAGCGGACGGCGTTGGAGCCCAGATCGACCACGGCCAGCAGCTCCCCTTTCCGCCCCGCATTGCGGCGGCGCCGTCCCATTCCTTCAGATTACGACACGCCGGCGATCAGTCCTGCCAGAGCGCCACCCCACCCCGGATGCCGGCCTCGTTCGACACGATCGTCACGTCGGGGTCGAGCTCGAAGTCGATCTTCTTGGCGTTGCCGCCGCCGATGTAGAGGTGGTCGAAGTTCGTCAGCGTCCTCAGGTTGGCGATCGCCGTCTTCACGCGCTTGTTCCACTTCTTCTTGCCGATCTCCTTGCGGGCGGCGTTGCCGAGCTGCTCGTCGTAGGTCTCGCCCTTGCGGAAGGGATGGTGCGAGAGCTCCAGGTGCGGCCCCAGCCGCCCGTCGAGGTAGAGCCCCGTACCGAAGCCGGTGCCGAGCGTGATCACCATCTCCACGCCCTTGCCCGAGATCACCGCCAGGCCCTGCACGTCGGCGTCGTTGGCCACGCGGACCGGCTTGCCGAGCGCCTTGCCCAGCGCGCCGGCCAGGTCGAAGCCCTTCCAGCCCTTGTTGTCGAGGTTGGGGGCCGTGAGCACGCGGCCGTCGCGCACCACGCCGGGGAAGCCGACGGACACGCGGTCGTAGCCGCCGAGCGGCGCCACCAGCCGGGCCAGCGCCTCCACGATGTCCTTGGGCGGCGCGCCGACGGGAGTGTCCACCCGCACGCGGTCGGTGAGCATCTTGCCGCTGTCGTCGATGATCGAAGCCTTCAGGCCGGTGCCGCCGACGTCGATGGCCAGCGTGCGGGTGCGTCCGATGCTCGAGATTTCAGCCGGCTGCGGGTGCGCCATGGAGCGCCCTCCTTCGGGAATGGGGACTCGCCCGGACGGCGACGAGGCAGGGATCGTATCACGAGGCCCCTCAGGATCGGCACATCCTGCTAGGAGTCGCCTAAAGTCCTTAGGATCCGGGGCTTTAGGAACCAGATGAGCCGGCCGCCGGCGGCGGGCCCACCGGGGAGATCGACCAGCGCGGCGCCGCCCTTCTTGAACGCGAACCGCTCGCCCAGACGGCTGCCGAGCAGGCGGGCGAGCAGCAGCGAGAGCGCCGGCTCATGGCCGACGAGCGCCACGGTGCCCGCGCGCTGGCGGCCCAGCAGCGCCAGGATCGCGTCCACGTCGCCGTGGGCCAGCACGCGCTCGTCCACGGGCTCCACCCGGCCGAACGCACGGGCGGCGATCTCCGCGGTGGCGCGGGCACGGGGCAGCGGGCTGGTGAGCAGGACGTCGGGCGGCTCGAGCACGCGCGCGAGGCCCCGGGCCGCGGCCCGGAACCTCGCGCGCCCGCGCGAGGTCAGCGGACGGTCGTCGTCGGCGAGGCCGGGCGTGCCACTTGGCATCGCGATCGCGTGACGGATCAGCAGCAGCTTCACCGGGGCGCGATCAGACCACGGGTGCGCGCGCCGGACAAGCCCCGCCGGGCGGCGTCAGATGCGCGTCTCTTCCTCGTCGGGCGAGGCGCTCTCGCCCTCGTCGCCGCCCGGGGCGCCGCCGGCCTGCAGCGCCCGCAGCATCTGCTCGCCCTCTTCGTCGGCAATGAGCAGGCGAACCAGCAGCTTCTTGCCGACCATCCGGGCGTCGGTGAGCGCGACCATCGTGGGCTCGAACGCGATGGTGTCGCTCAGCACGTGCTCGACGGCTTCCTTGAGCGCGGCCTTCACGCCGTCGGCGTCGTGGGTGTCCGCCACGTCGAGCGTGGTGGTGACCTCCACCAGCTCCGCCCGGGCGGGGATCGCCGTCATCGCCGTGGCGCCCAGCATCAGCGCGAGCGCCACGAGCGCGCGCGCCATCCCCCTGCAGATCGCTCTCGCTGTCATCCCTGCCCCCTTGTCGGCCCGTCACGGGCAGAGTGCAAACCGAGGGCCACGCAGGCCCTGTCCGCCCCTTGACAGAGACGTGCAGCGTCCCGACGATGATCCCGATGCCCGGCAAGCCCACCGCCAACGAGCAGCGACTCGAAGCCGCCCTGCGCGAGAGCGTCGCGACCGCCGAGGCCCTGCTGGAGTCCGCCTCCGAGGGCATCGTGCTGGTGGACACCACCGGGCGGATCACACGGGTCAACGCCGCCGCCGAGCGGATGTTCGGCTACCCCCGCGCCGAGCTGGTGGGCCAGTCGCTGGAGCTGCTGCTGCCGGAGCGCGTGCGCGGCTCGCATGTCGGCCACCGCACCGGGTACTTCGCCGAGCCGCGCGTGCGGCCGATGGGCATCGGCCTGGACCTGGCCGGGCGGCGCAAGGACGGCACCGAGTTCCCGCTCGAGATCAGCCTCAGCTACGTGCGCTCGGCCGAGGGCCCGCTGGCCATGGCCTTCATCACCGACATCACCGAGCGCAAGCGGGTGGAGGCCGAGCTGCAGCGCCAGCGCGAGACGCTGTACCAGAACGAGAAGCTGGCCGCGCTGGGCACGCTCTCGGCCGGCATCGCTCACGAGATGAACAACCCGCTGGGGATCATCACCACCCGGATCGAGGTCATGCTGCTGGACGCCGACGGCCAGCAGCTGCCGCCGCAGATCGTGGAGGACCTCCAGGTCCTGCACCGGGCCAGCCAGCGTGTGGCGAAGATCGCCGCCAACCTGCGCTCGTTCGCCCGCCAGTCGCCGGGCGAGCGCGGCCGCGTCAACCTGAACACGGTCGTGGAAGAGACGATGCTCCTCATGCAGAAGCCGCTGGCCGCCGACAACGTCCAGGTGACGGCCAAGCTCGACCCCAACCTGCCGACGATCGAGGGCGAAGCCAACGCCCTGCATCAGGTGCTGATGAACCTCGTCACCAACGCGCGAGAGGCGATGGCCGCCAGCGGCGGCGAGGTCCACCTCGAGACGGCGCTCGATCACACCGGCTGGATCCGCGTGACGGTGGCCGACACCGGCCCCGGCATCCCCGCCGACGAGCTCAAGCGGATCTTCGATCCGTTCTACACGACCAAGCGCACCGGCACCGGGCTGGGGCTGTCGGTCACGTACGGCATCGTGCAGGAGCACGGCGGCACCGTCGACGTGAAGTCGAAGGTCGGCCACGGCACGACGTTCACGCTGGCCTTCCCGGTCGCGTGATGCGCATCGCCACCTGGAACGTCAACTCGCTGCGGGCGCGGCTGGACAAGGTCACCTGGTGGCTCACGCGCGCGCGGCCCGACGTGCTGCTCATGCAGGAGACGAAGCTCGCCGACACCGACGCGCCGGCCGACGTGTTCGCCGCGGCCGGCTACACGCTGGTTCACCACGGCGAGGGGCGCTGGAACGGGGTCGCCATCGCCAGCCGTGTCGGCGCCACCGGCGTCGTCACCAACTTCGGCGCCCCGCTACGGCCGGCGGCCACGCCCGACGTCGGCGACGACGAGCCGCTGGCCGAGGCGCGCATGCTGAGCGCGACGTGCGACGGCGTGCGGGTCGTCAGCGTCTACGCCCCCAACGGCCGCACGGTCGGCTCGCCGTTCTACCAGGCAAAGCTCACGTGGTACGAGCGGCTGGCCCGCTGGCTGGCCGAGGCCGCCGACCCGGCGGCGCCGCTGGTGATCGGCGGCGACTTCAACGTGGCCCCGACGGACGCCGACGTGTGGGACCCGGCCGCCTGCCACGGCGGCACCCACGTCTCCGAGCCGGAGCGCCGCGCCTTCCAGCGCCTCTGCGAGTGGGGCCTGGTGGACGCCTACCGCCTGCACTGCCCCGAGCCCGGCCGCTACACCTGGTGGGACTACCGCGCCGGCAACTTCCACAAGAACTTCGGCATGCGGATCGATCACCTGCTGGTCACGCAGCACGTGGCCCGGCGGGCCGTCTGGGCGGAGATCGATCGCGAGGCGCGCAAGGGCAAGCCGCTGCCGTCCGATCACGCGCCGCTCGTCCTCGACCTCGACACGCCGGGTGCCGGCTTCGACGCCGGCTGGGCCGGCGCCGCCGAGCGCGTGGCCGCGCGGCGCGCGGGCCGCTAGCGAATCAGCTTCGCGAGACTGTCCAGCCGCGGCAGGACCTTGTCGCGCGGCTCGGAGGCCAGGCCGAAGATCGCGCGCGACACGCCGGCCTGGGCGATGGCATCGAGCGCCTCGCGCCGGGGCGGCGCGAAGAACAGGCCCACCGGCACCGACCGGGGATCGCGCCCGGCCCGCTGCAGCCGCTCGCGCAGCGCGGGGATCTTCTCCACCGGGTTGGTGTGCGGCCGCAGGATCGGCATCCAGCCGTCGCCGAACTCCACCACGCGATCGAACGTCGTGGCGCCGTCGCCGCCGATGACGATCGGCGGGTGCGGCTGCTGCAGCGGCTTGGGGTCGGCCCAGACCCGCTCGAAGCGCACGAACTCGCCGGAGAAGCTGGCCTCCTTCTGCGTCCAGATCGCCTTCATGGCCAGCACCCGCTCGCGCAGCAGGCGCCAGCGCGTCTTGTACGCGGTGCCGTGGTTCTCCATCTCCTCGGCGTTCCAGCCGCCGCCGATGCCGAACAGGAAGCGTCCTCCGGAGAGCCGG
>DASSLH010000327.1:0-2853 GCA_035689625.1 Candidatus Methylomirabilota bacterium
TGTCGCTGGCGGCGCTGGCGGTGCTGGGCGGCGCCGACCTGCTCGCCATGGTCATTCGCCAGTCCATGGTGCAGCTGCGCACGCCCGACGACATGCGCGGCCGCGTGAGCGCGGTGCACTCGCTGTTCACCGGCACGTCGAACCAGCTCGGCGACTTCGAGTCGGGCCTGCTGGCGGCGCTGGTCGGCGCCGTGCCGGCGGTCCTGATCGGCGGCGCCGGCACGATCGCGGTCGCGCTGCTCTGGATGCTGCGCTTCCCCGAGCTGCGCCGCTTCGACCTGGCGTAGAATCCGCTCACCCCAGCCCAGGAGGCGACGATGAGCAAGCCCGCCGCGAAGAAGACCGAGCCGAAGAGCGCCAGCGTGTACGGCTACACGTGGGCAACGTGGCTCGCGCGCGAGGACCCCGAGTACGCGGCGGCGCGGATGCCGGTCAGCGCGCTCTCGGTCGGCGAGGGCAAGGCGCTGTCCATCAAGCACCGCGAGATGGTCATCATCGGCATCCTCGCGTTCCGCGGGCGCGAGGACGGCGTCGTCACTCACATGCGCCGCGCCGTCGAGCACGGCGCCAGCAAGCGCGAGCTGCTGGAGGCGATCCAGGCCGCCGCCGTGCCCGGCGGCGGCCCCACGCTCAGCTCCGGCGTGAAGGCGCTGATGCAGCTGGAGGCCGAGGGCGCCTTCCGGGGCTGAGTGCCGTCACCGCGTGTAGGGGCGGCCCCAGCGGTCCTCGTACACGATGTCGGCGAGCGGCCCGCGGCCGACGGGACCGAACTTCCCCATCGGATAGCCGATCGGCAGGATCGCGTAGGAGTGCACGCCGGGCGGCAGCCCCAGCGCGGCCTCGGTCTCCTTCTCGTAGAGCAGGTGCCGCGTCGTGAGCGTCGCCCCCAGGCCGAGCGCGCGGGCGGCCAGCAGCATGTTCTGCACGGCCGGATAGATGGACGCGCCCGACCACCGCGTGGGCGCCGCCGGGCCTTCCTCCAGGCAGGCGACGATCCACACCGGCGCCTCGTGGAAATGCTTGGTGAGGTACTCGACGGCCGCGTGCTGGCGATCGTAGGCGTCGCGGCTCACGCCGGGCGGCGGCGTGCTCTTGAGGTAGCGCGGCCCGACCACCTCGTCGAACGCGCGCTGGTAGTAGCCCTGCACCTTGCGCTTGATCTCTTCGTCCTTCACGACCAGGAAGCGCCAGCGCTGGGTGTTGCCGCCGTTGGGCGCGCACACGCCGGCCTCCAGGACCTTCCGGATGAGCGCGTCCGGCACCGGGTCCGGCTTCAGCCGCCGCATCGCGCGCATCGTCCGCATGATCTCGAACAGCTCCGTGCTCTCGGCCATGGCTCTCCGTCTCCTCTCAGACGTCGTTCACCACATGGACGCGCTCGCCCCGGGCGAAGGCCTCGACGGTGGCGATCGCGATGCGCAGCATGCTGGAGGCGGCCTCCCGCGTGTTGTAGCCGATGTGCGGCGTGAGCAGCACGTTGGGCAGCGTGCGGAACACGTCGTCGGGCGGCGGCGGCTCGGTGTCGTGCACGTCCAGCGCGGCGCCGCGCAGGCGGCCGCGCCGCAGCAGATCGGCCAGCGCGGCGTTGTCCACCAGCCGGGCGCGCGCGGTGTTGACGAGCCACGCCTGGGGCTTCAGGCGCTCGAGCAGCGCGCGCGAGATCAGGCCGTGCGACTCGGGCGTGTAGGCCAGGTGCAGCGTCACCACGTCGGCCTCGGCGAAGAGCGTCTGCAGCGGGACCAGCGTCAGGCCGTGGACGGCCCGCGCCGGCGAGGGCCGCCGGGTCCAGGCGAGCAGGCGCATGCCGATGCCGGCCCCCAGCCGCGCCATCTCGCTGCCGATCGGCCCCAGCCCGACGATGCCCAGCGTCTTGCCGCGCAGCTCGATGCCCTGGAAGCGGCCCGGCTCCCAGCGTCCCTCGCGCGCGCTCACGAAGGCGGGGCCGACGTGGCGCACGAGCGCCAGCAGCAGCGCCAGCGCGTGCTCGGCCACCGAGGTGGCGCCGTAGTCTGGCGTGTAGGCGACGGCGATCCGCCGGCGCGTGGCCTCGGCCACGTCGATGCAGCTGCCGTAGCCGATGCCGAGGAAGCTGATGAAGCGCAGCCGCTCGCAGGCGGCCAGGACCTCCGCGTCCATCACCGAGTAGTCGAGCACCACCACCTCGGCCGGCCGCAGGCGCTCGATGAGGGTCGCGCGGTCGGGCGGCGGGCCGTCGTAGAAGTCCACCGTCCCCAGCGTGCGCAGGGGGTCCAGATCCGACGGCGCCTGAACGCAGCCGGCGCCGTCGGGAAAGACGATCCGCATGCCGCAGATGTTGTACCGTACCGCGCGTCGTGTCCATCGCGGCGTTCGGCGTCCGCAGCTTTCGCTTCCAGTGGCCCGCCGACCTGCTCACCTCGTGGGCCTTCGAGATGGAGAGCGTCGTGCTGGGCTGGTACGTCATGGTCAACACCGGCTCCGTCCTGCTGCTGACCGCGTTCGGCTCCCTGCAGTTCATGGGCACGCTGGCCGCGCCGATGTTCGGCGTGCTGGGCGACCGCCTGGGCGGCCGCACGATGCTCTGCGCGATGCGGACGACCTACGCGACGCTGGCGGCGACGCTCACCGCGCTGGCCCTCGGCGGCTGGCTGGCGCCGGCGTGGGTCTTCGCGCTCGCCGGCCTCGCCGGTCTCGTGCGCCCCAACGACCTGGTGATGCGCAACACGCTCATCGGCGAGACCATCCCGCCGGTCGCGCTCATCGGCGCGCTCGGCATGTCGCGCGCCACCGGCGACTCCGCCCGCGTGGCCGGCGCGCTGGCCGGCGCCGCGCTCTCCAACGCGCTGGGGCTCGGCGTGACGTACGTGGCGGTGA
>DASSLH010000328.1:0-6199 GCA_035689625.1 Candidatus Methylomirabilota bacterium
AGCAGCCGATTGAGGAGCACCACGTTCGAGACGGCCAGGGCGAGCACGATCGCCACGAGGCCGGCGATCACGCCGAGCTGGATGCGCTGCCGCCGCTCGACCGACTGCTCCTGGCGCCGGCGCTCGATGAACTCGACGAGCCGGCCGTCCGCTTGCGGCGCGGCCGGCTCCTCCCATCCGGGGTTCGGCATCGGGTGGCCCTCCGTTCGCACGCGAGTGGCGCTCGTGGGGATGCGAACGGCGTACCAGCGAGTCGCGCCGGGGCGGCGCGCGACTGTATTACAATCGCGGGCGCGGTCATGAGTGGCAACACCGCCGAGGTCGTCATCTGCGGCGCCGGCATCGCCGGCATCGCGGCCGCCTACCACCTGGCCGTTCGCCGCGGGCTCACCGACGTCGTGATCGTGGACGAGCGGCCGCCGCTGTCGCTGACCAGCGACAAGTCCACCGAGTCGTATCGCAACTGGTGGCCGGGGCCCGGCGGCGAGATGGTCGCGCTCATGAACCGCAGCATCGACCTGCTGGAGGAGCTGGCGCGCGAGAGCGGCAACGTCATCCGCCTGAACCGCCGCGGGTATCTCTTCGCCACCGCCGATCCCGCGCTGGTGCCGCGCTTCGTGCAGCGCGGGCGGCAGGGCGCCGCGCTCGGCTCGGGCCCGTTACGCCTGCACGATCACCCCGGCAGCGAGTACCGGCCGGCGCCCGCCGACGGCTTCGAGGAGCAGCCGACCGGCTGCGACGTCATCACCGATCGCGCGCTGATCCGCCGTCACTTCGGCTGGCTGGCCGAGGACACCGTCGCGCTGCTGCACGCGCGGCGCTGCGGCTGGTTCAGCGGCCAGCAGCTCGGCATGTACCTGCTCGAGCGCGCGCGCGACAAGGGCGTGCGCCTGCTCGAGGGCCGCGTGGAGGCCGTGCAGACGTCCGGCGGGCGCGTGAGCGGCGTGACGCTCGCCGGCGCCGGCGGCGCGCGCACGCTCGCCACGCCGCGGTTCGTGGCCGCCGCCGGCCCGCTGCTCAAGGACGTCGGCCGCCTGGTCGGCGTCGAGCTGCCGCTGTTCTGCGAGCGCCACGCCAAGGTCGCGTTCAACGACACGCTGGGCGCCATCCCGCGCTCGGCGCCGATGACCATCTGGACGGACCCGGTCTCGCTGCCGTGGTCGGCGGACGAGCGCGCCGAGCTGGCCGCCTCCGCGGCGTACAGCCGCCTGCTCGACGAGTTTCCGGCCGGCGTGCACGGCCGTCCCGAGGGCGCCGGCGAGAGCCAGGTGGTGCTGCTGATCTGGACGTACGAGGCCGAGCCGATGGAGCCGCGCTTTCCGCTGACGTTCGATCCGCACTACGCCGAGATCGCCATCCGCGGCATGTCGCGCATGGTGCCCGCGATGGCCGGCTATCTCGCGCGGCTGCCCCGGGCGTTCGTGGACGGCGGCTACTACACGCGCACGCGCGAGAACCGTTTCCTGGCCGGGCCGCTGCCCCTCGAGGGCGCGTTCGTGCTCGGCGCGCTCTCCGGCTACGGCCTCATGGCCGCGAACGGCGCCGCCGACCTGCTGGCCGACCACGTCACCGGCCGCGCGCTGCCCGCCTACGCGCCGGCGTTCCGGCTCGAGCGCTACGACGATCCCGCCTACGTCGAGGCGATCGAGGCCGGGGGCGACGACGGCCAGCTCTAGTTGTGAAGTCTCAGGACGTTGTCCATCCGGGGCCGCCCTGCGAAGGTGGTTGTCGCCAGACGACCTACCACGCAGAGGAGGGGCCCCGGATGAACGTCCATCAGAATGCCCGGACCACGCTGTGGAGTCGAGTCGAAATCGTGCGGCGCGTGCGGGAGCTGGGGCAGAGCGCCGCCAGCGTCGCTGCGAGCTTCCACGTGACGCCCAAGACGGTGCGGCGGTGGACCGAGCGGGCCGCGCGCAGCGAAACGCTGCAGGACCGCTCCGGCCGGCCGCACTCGATGCCCACCGCGACCCCGCCCGAGCTCATCGAGCAACTCGAGCGGCTGCGACGCCAGCGGTGGACCAGCGCCGAGATCGCGGCCAAGCTCCGACTGGGCCGCAGCACCGTGGCGCGGCTCGTGAGGCGCCTGGGTTTGGCCCGGCTCGACGCGCTCGAACCGCCACCCCCGGTCCAGCGCTACGAATGGGCACGCCCCGGCGACCTGGTGCACGTGGACGTCAAGAAACTCGCCCGGATCGGGCACATCGGCCATCGGATCACCGGGGATCGCCGCCGCCGGCTGCGAGGGATCGGCTGGGAGTACGCGCACGTGGCCGTCGATGACCACTCGCGGCTGGCGTACGTCGAGGTCTTGGGGGACGAGCGCGGCCCCACGGTGGCGCGCTTTCTGTGGCGGGCGCTGGCCTGGTTTCGCCGCCACGGGATTCGGGTGCGGCGCGTGATGACCGACAACGCCTTCGCGTACCTGGGCCGCGCGTTCGCCGGCGTGTGTCAGTTGCGCGGGCTGCGCCACATCCGCATCCGGCCCTATACGCCGCGCACGAACGGCAAGGCCGAGCGTTTCATCCGCACGCTGCTGACCGAATGGGCGTACGGCCGTGCCTATGGCTCGTCGGCCGCGCGGACCGCCACCCTGTCGCCCTGGCTGCACTACTACAACTGGCATCGGCCTCACACGAGTCTTGCCGGTCGTCCGCCGATCAACCGCCTTGCGGCCGGGGACAATCTCGTGAGACTTCACACCTAGACCAGGCGGGCGCGCAGCACCGAGCTGACGGCGTCCACCACCATCACCATGGCGATCATCACGAGCAGCGCCGTGGAGGCGGCCGGGTAGTCGATCATGCGCAGGTACGTCTGCAGGTAGAAGCCGATGCCGCCGGCGCCGACGAAGCCCAGCACCGTCGCGGCCCGGATGTTGGTCTCGAGACGATAGAGCACGTAGGACAGGAACAGCAGCAGCACCTGCGGCAGCACGCCGTAGCGCAGCACCTGCAGCCGCGTGGCGCCGGTGGCGGTGATGGCGTCCACCGGCCCCGGCTCGATGCCCTCGATCGCCTCGGAGTAGAGCTTGGCCAGCGACGTCGTCGTGTAGGCGACGACGGCCAGCACGCCGGGGAAGGGGCCCAGCCCGACCGCGGCCACGAAGATCAGCGCGTAGACCAGCGTGTCGATGCTGCGGAAGAGGTTCAGCACGGCGCGGGCGGGCAGAAAGAGCGGCGCCGGCGCCACGTTGCGCGCGGACACGAAGCCCAGCGGCAGCGCCAGCGCCGCGGCCACCGCGGTGCCGAGCAGCGCGATCTCCACCGTGCGGACGGCGCCCACGAGCGCGGCGGGCAGCACGCTGACGTCGGGCGGCAGCATGCGGCGCACGAAGTCCACGATCCAGGGGATCCCGCGCGCGAGGCGCACCGGATCGGTGCTGGTGTCCCAGGCGATCCACGCCAGGACGAGCAGCGCGAGCAGCCCGGTGACGCGCCTCAGCGCGCGTCTCCGAAGAGCGCCTCGGCGACAGCCGGCGTGAGCGCCGCCGGCGGCCCGTCGAAGACGACGCGGCCGCACCGGAAGCCGACGATGCGGCTCGCATAGGCGCGCGCCGTCTCCAGCTGGTGCTGGCTGACCACGAGCGTGAGGCCGCGCGCGTTGATGGACTCGAGGATCCCCATGATCTCGGTCGTGAGCGCGGGGTCGAGGCTGGCCGTCGGCTCGTCGGCCAGCACGACGGCCGGCGCCTGGGCCAGCGCCCGCGCGATCGCCACGCGCTGCTGCTCGCCGCCCGACAGCGTGTCCGCGCGGCGCTCGGCCAGGTGGCCGAGACCGACGCGGTCGAGGCACTCGCGCGCCAGCGCGCGGTCGGCGGCGGGGAAGCGGCCGAGCAGACTCGGCAGCGCGGGGACGTAGCCCAGGCGGCCGGCGAGAACGTTGTCGAGCACACGGGCGCGCCGTACCAGGTTGAACTGCTGGAAGATCATCCCGATCTGCCGGCGGGCGGCGCGGAGCTCGCCCGCCGGGGCGCCGGTCACCGCCCGGCCGGCCACGCGCACGGTGCCGGCCGTCGGCTCCACCAGGCGATTGAGCGCGCGCAGGAACGTCGTCTTGCCGCTACCGCTGCGGCCGAGGACGACGACGAACTCGCCCGGCCGCACCACGAGGTCGACGCCGTCGACGGCGACCACCGCGGGCGGGAAGACGACGCGCAGCCCGCCGACCTCGATCATCGGGTCCACGCGGGCGGCCGGCGGCGCGCTCAGCGGATCTTGGCGCCGAGCAGCGCGATGGCCGCGCGCACGGGATCGTAATCGCGGTCCTCGGCCGGCGCGAAGCCGTCGATCTCGTACAGGCGCCGCAGCAGGTCGGCGTGCGCCGGCGCCTTGATCTGCAGCAGCGCCGCCCGCACGCGGGCGACGAGCGCCGGGTCCAGCCCCTCGCGGGCGGCGATGCCGGCCTCGGGGATCTCCGGCGTCTCGGCGACGACGACGATGCGCGCGCGCTCGGCAGGGTCTTTCAGGTACTGCTCGCGCGCGAGGTCGAACGAGGCGATGGCGTCCACGTGGCCGTTGAGCAGCGCGCGCATGCTGGCGTCGTGGGCGCCGGAGAACACGACCTCGCGGAAGAACGTCTTCGGATCGCGGTTCGTGACCAGGCCGCGCTGGACGAGCAGCACCATCGGATAGATGTAGCCGGACGACGAGGCGGGATCGACGAACGCGATCGTCTTGCCGCGCAGGTCCTCGAGCGTGGCGATGCCGGAATCCTTGCGCGCGTAGATGCGCGCCGTGAAGGACGACTTGCCGTGCCAGAGGTTGCGGGCCACGATCGTCGCCTTGGCCTCGCGGTGGGCCAGCACGTAGCCGCCCGGGTGCACGAAGGCGAGGTCGGCAGTGTGGTTGCGCAGCGCCTCGACCACCGCGGCGTAGTCGGAGGCGACGGTGACGCGCACCGGCACGCCGACCAGCCCGCCCAGCACGCGGCCGAACTCGTCGCCGGTGGCCAGCAGGTCGGTCGGCTTCTGCGAGGGCGTGAGCACCAGGTGCAGCGGCGCGGCGGCGACGGCCGCCCGGCCGGCGGCCAGCGGCGCCGCCAGCGCCAGCGCCAGGAGGGCCACACATCGGACGAGCGCGCCCATCGCCGGTGAGGATAACATTGGGCTCGTGGGCGAGGTCCTCATCGTGGACGACGACGACGCGGCCCGCGAGGCGCTGCGCGGCATGGTGGAGGCGGCCGGCTACCCGGCGGTGGCCTTCGGCAATCCCGTCGGCGCGCTCGCGCGCATCGCCGAGCACCGTCCCGCGCTGATCCTGCTCGACATGATGATGCCCCAGGTGGACGGCGCCGACTTCCTGGCCCGCCTCGTGCGCCTGCACGAGGGCGGCACGATCCCGGTGATCGTGGTCTCGGCCATGGGCTACCTGATGCACGGCATGCCGGGCGGCCAGGTGCACGCCGCCGGCGTGCGGGAGGTGCTCACCAAGCCCGTGCGCTACGCCACCCTCGTCGACGCAGTGCGGCGGATCATCGGCCCGCCTGATTGAGATGGGGGCCCCGAGATGGCCCCCAACCCCCCACACGTTCGTCGCGCCGCGGCGGAGCCGTGGCGCTCCTCTGGAACGGTTGACCGGCGAGGCGGGTTTGGGGACAATCGGGTGCCGTGTCCACGACCCCGACGGCGCGGAAGCGAAAGGGTGAGGCCAAGCGGGCGGGCAAGCGCGCGACGCCGCGGCGCGCCCCGACCGCCAAGATCGTCCGTCTCGTGCCGCGCCGCCTGCACGAGCGCGTTGCGCGCGGGCCGCACGGCCAGGCCTCGGGCGGCTGCCACAAGTGCGGCAGCCACTTCATCGAGATCGAGCCCGCGTTCGTGCACTGTCGCTACTGCGGCAGCCTCTCCCGCATCCAGGGCGCCTCGCTGCTGGCCCAGGAAGAGTACGAGCTCCGCTCCGGTCTTCGTCTGGCGTCCTAGAAGTACAGCGCCCTCTGGGGCGCGCGGCGAGCAGGTGGCGATCCGGCCGATGATGTACGTCGCGCTGTCCTACGATCACCGGCTGGTGGAGGGCGCGCAGGCCGTGTCGTTCCTGGTGCGCGTCAAGGAGCTGCTGGAGGACCCGGCCCGGATGGCGCTGGCGGCGTGACGCGCGCGGTCGTGCTGCTGCACGGCCTGCTCGGCAGCGCCCGCAACCTGTCCACGCTCGCCAGGGGCCTCGCCGAGCGCGATCCGTCCCTGGACGTGCGCGCCCTCGACCTG
>DASSLH010000329.1:0-7986 GCA_035689625.1 Candidatus Methylomirabilota bacterium
CTGCTGGGCCAGGAGGCCTGGGAGGATCTGGCGACGCGTTTCGGCAACCGGCGGCAGTACTGGGTGGTGGGCGGCGGCCCCAACACGGCGACCGCGCTGGAAGCGGCGCTCAAGCTCAGCGAGGCGGCCTGGATCCCGGCGATCGGCCTCAACGTCGAGCAGTTCCTGCACGGGCCGTGGGCCGCGCTGGCGCCCGACGACGTCGTCCTCGTCGTCGCGCCGCCGGGCCCCTCGCACGCGCGCTGCCGCGACGCCGCCCGCGTGGCCAGGGCCATCGGCGCCAGCGTCGTCGCCCTCGTCGCCGAGGACGACCGCGAGCTGGCGCCGCTGGCGGCCGAGACGATCGCGCTGCCGTCCGTGCCCGAGCTGCTCTCGCCGATCGTGGCCGCGGTGCCGCTGCAGCTGCTCGCGTACCACCTGGCGGTGCAGGCCGGCGCCAACCCGGACACGGTCCGCGCGGACCAGCCCGGCTACGGCGCCGCCCGCGCCGCCGTCACGCCGTGAGCGCGCTCAGGCCGCCTTCGCGTGGTGGCTGCGCGAGCTGCCGTGGCGCCGCCGCCTGCTCTTCGTCTCGCCCTTCTTGCGTCGTGTCTTGTTGACGATCCGCGCCGCGACCTCCTTCTGCCGTCCCTTGTAGCGGCCCTCGCGCTTGATCGACCGGAGGACGTCCTCGTACTGGCGCTTGCGCTTCTTGCTCTTCACACCTCTCGGCGGCATCGTCGTCTCCTTCGGATGAAATCCGGGATCAACATTACAAACGCCGTGCCAGCAAGACGGCTGACCGTCACGCTGTGCCTCGTGCTCGGGGCCAACGCGGTGTCGATCGGCGCCTTTCCCGCGCTGCTGCCCGAGATGGGCGCCGCGGCCACGCTCGCCGACTGGCAGCTCGGCGCCGTCGCCGGCGCGTTCGGCTTCGCGCGCATGCTCGCCGACGTGCCGGTGGGGCTCTTCATCACGCACCACCTCGCGCGCGCGCTGCGCCTGGCGCCGCTGGGCCTGCTGGGCGGCGCGCTGCTGCTCGCCAGCGGCGGCGGCTTCCTCACCCTGCTCCTCGGCCGCGCGCTGATGGGCGCCGGCCACACGCTGGCCACGCTGGCCGGCCTCACCGCGATCCTGCGCTACCGCGCCGCCGCGGGCCTGGCGTCCTCGCTGGCGGCGATCGAGCTGTCGGCGATGCTGGGCATCCTGGCCGGCGCCACGCTCATCGGGCTGCTGCCGCGCGCGCTGCCGTGGAACGCCGCGCTGCTCGTCGCCTGCGCGCCGATCGTGCCCTCGCTGCTGCTCCTGCCGGCGGTCGTCCGGCTGCTGCCGCGCGACGAGGCGGGCGGCCCCCGCCCGCTGTTCGCCCGCAGCGACGCCGGCCACCGATCGCCGGGCGGCGCTCGCCGGCTGCCGCTGGCCGGCGCCCTCGCCGCGCTGGCGGGCGCGCTCGTCGCCGTGCACTACGCGATGGTCGAGCAGTTCCTCATCCCGATCCGCGGCAGCCGCGAGCTCGGCCTCGAGCGCACCGGCATCGCGCGGCTGCTGATGATCGGCCAGAGCGTGGACATCACCGCGCTGCTGCCGGTGGGCGCGCTGGCCGATCGCCGCGGCGCCCGGCGCGTCCTCGGCGGCGTGCTGCTGACCTCCGCGCTGGCGCTGGCGCTGCTGGCCTACGGCGGCCTGCCGCTGATGATCGTCGGCTGCGCGCTCTTCGGCCTCGGCCTGGCCGGCTGGACGCTGCCGCTCGGCGTGCTGCGCGCGGTCACGCCGGCCGACCGCGTGGCGTGGCGCACCGCGCTCTACCGCGTCGTCGTGGACGGCGGCATGTGCCTGGGCCCGCTGGTCTCGGGTGCGCTGTCGGCCCGTCACGCGCGGCTGCTGCCGGCGCTGCTGATCGTCGCGCTCGGCGCCACCGGCGTGGCGCTGCTGGCCGGGCGCCCCGCGCGCGCGGCGGCGGCCGTTTAACCCACCGCGTCAAACCGCCCGTCGCTGGCACTGCCGTTGCTCTCATCCCCCGGCATGAGCCGACGCTCGAAGTGGGTCCTGGGCACGGTCGTCGCGATGGCGCTGGTCGCGGTGGCGGCCTCCTTCTTCCTGGAGGAACCGCTGCGGCGGGAGACCGAGAAGCAGATGAACGCGCGCTTGAAGGGCTACACGGCCCACATCGGCTCGCTCAGCTTCCACCCGATCGGCTTCTCCATCGACTTCCGCGACGTCATCCTCGCGCAGCAGGCCCATCCCGATCCGCCGGTGCTGAAGGTCACGCTGCTGCATGCGAGCCTGCAGTGGTCGGCGCTGATCCACGGCCGGGTCGTCGCCGACTTCCTGCTGGACCGCCCGATCGTCTACGTGGACCACGCGCACTTCGTCTCCGAGCTGAACGACCCCACGCCGGTCAAGGATCACGGCTGGCAGGACGCGCTGCAGGCGATGTACCCGGCCAAGATCAACCTGTTCCGCATCCGGGACGGCTCGGTCACCTACGTGGACGCCGGCCAGGAGCGGCCGCTCACGCTCAAGGCGCTCAACGCCTCCGCGCGCAACATCCGCAACGTGCGCTCGGAGAAGAACGTCTATCCCTCGCCGCTGAACGTGGACGCCGTGGTGTTCGACAACGGGCGGCTGGCGGTGGACGGCGCCGCCGACTTCCTGCGCGAGCCCTACGCCGGCTTCAAGGGCCGCGTGGAGCTGGACCGCATCGCGCTGGACTACTTCAAGCCGATCGCCAAGCGCTACGGCTTCGCGATCGAGCGCGGCAGCTTCGGCGGCCGCGGCGAGGTCGAGTACTCACCGGACATCGCGCTGGTGGACCTGCAGGAGATCCGGGTGGACGGCCTGCAGGGCGACTACGCCTACCGGCCCAAGACGGCGGCGCCGGTGGCCCAGGCGGCGACCAAGACCGCCCAGGCGGCCAAGCAGGTCTCCAACGCGCCCGACGTGGTCCTGCGCGCGCGCAAGGTCAACGTCAACGCGCCCAGCGTCGGCTTCGTGAACCTCAACGCCGATCCGCACTACCGCGTCTTCTTCACCGACGCCACCGTGACGGTCGACAACTTCACGAACCAGAAGAGCGAGGGCCTGGGCACGGCGCGGATCACCGGCCGGCTGCAGGGGAGCGGCCGCACGACGATGACGATGACGATGCGGCCGGAGAACCACGGCCCCGACTTCGACGTGCAGACCCAGATCCAGGACGTGGATCTGCGAGCGATGAACGACCTGCTGCTGGCGACGGCGAAGTTCGACGTGGCCTCCGGCGGCCTGTCGGTGTTCTCGCAGGCGACGGTGAAGAACGGGCGCGTGGACGGCTACGTCAAGCCGCTGTTCAAGGACCTGCGGGTCTACGAGAAGGACAAGGACCAGGACAAGACGTTCGGCCAGAAGGTCAAGGAGAAAGCCATCGACGTCGCCAGCAAGGTCCTCAAGAACCACCCGCGCAAGGAGGTCGCGACCGTGGTGCCGATCTCGGGCCCGGTCGACAATCCGCGGGCGGGCACGTGGCCCACGCTGGTCGGCCTGGTGCGCAACGCGTTCTTCAAGGCCATCCTGCCCGGCTTCGAGCGCGAGCGGGAGATGGTCGCCGCTAAGCGCTGACGATCACGATCCGGCAGGCGCGCGCGAACAGCGCGATCAGCCGCAGCGAGGGCGGCAGCCACGCGTCCGTGTGCAGCCACAGCATCGTCACCACGCCGGCGAACACGATCGCGGTGGCCATCCAGTCGGGCAGCCGGAACCAGCGCATGATCGGCAGCAGGAAGCCGCCGAACACCGCCAGCACGAAGATCAGCGCCAGCAGCCCCAGCAGCAGCGCCAGCGGCCCGAGGAACAGCGTGGAGAACACCAGGATCAGCGCGTCGGCCCGGCCAAAGTTCGGGTCGCTGAACGTCCGGGCCACCTCGGGACGGTTCGCGAACCAGGCGGCGATGCCGCGCACGTCCAGGAGCCCAGCGTAGATCGTGCCGTAGACGAGCGCGCCGACCAGGATCAGCCAGTGATGTGTGCGTAGACTCGACGTCATCCTATCCCCCCTCCGATAGGAGAAACTGGCAGGGGGTCAGGCAAGCCAGGTGCCAGACTTCCGGCATCCCGCGGTCCAGGAAAATCGAGCCGTTGCTGAGGGGGGTCGGGGATCCCGGCGGCGGACGTGTCGGCGTGGCGGCACGTCGTGCCAGAACGGCCGGACGCTCAGAGGGGCCACGCCTCCAGGCGCCAGCCCATCTCCCAGAACATCCACTCGTAGCGGCTGGTCGTGACCGCATGGCGCCGCATCGCCGTCCGCTCGGCCGCCGACAGGCGCTCGGCCACGGCATCGGTCGCCGCCAGCACGGCGCGGACGACCGTGGCGAACTCCTCGGCGGCGTAGGTGGCGATCCAGCGCGCGTAGAGCGGATCCGGCGAGCCGGCGCGCTCCAGCGCCTTGCCGACCTCCCAGTAGATCCAGTAGCAGGGCAGCAGCGCGGCCACCGCCTCGTGGAAGGGCGCGCCGTAGGCGACGGCCAGCAGGTAGCTGGTGTAGGCGACGTTGGTGGGCGCCAGCGGGGTGGCCGCCACCTGGGCCGGCGAGAGGCCGAACTCCTTGAAGAACCCCTCGTGCAGCGCGCGCTCCACGCGCAGCGCGGTGGCGGCGTGGTCGTCGAACATGATGATCCAGTCGTCCTCGGGCGCGCGGGCCGCCGCCAGCGACAGCGCGCGCGCGAACTCGCGCAGGTAGAGCGCGTCCTGCACGGCGTAGAAGCGGAAGCGCTCGCGCGGCAGCGAGCCGTCGGTGAGGCCGGCCAGGAACGGGTGGCGCAGGATCGCCTCGTAGATCGGGCGCATCGCGGTCCACAGCTCGGCCGTGAAGCCCATCGGCGCGAGTATACTTCGCGCCGGAGGAAGGCCATGACCCAGGACCTGCTCGAATCCGTCAAGGACGGCGTCGCCACCCTCACGCTCAACCGCCCCGATCGCCTCAACGCGATGTCGGTGCCGATGCTCGACGCGCTGCTGGAGGCGCTGGCGCGCCTGAGCGACGACGCCAGCGTCGGGGTCGTGATCCTCACCGGCGCCGGCCGCGGGTTCTGCGCCGGCGGCGACGTCAAGGCGATGGCCGAGGGGCGCGAGTTCGGCGGCGACACGCTCGAGGACAAGGCCCAGGGCCTGCGCTCGAAGATGGAGGTCTCGCGCTGGCTGCACGAGATGCCCAAGCCGACGATCGCCATGGTGCGCGGCGCCGCCGCCGGCGCCGGCCTGTCGCTGGCGATGGCCTGCGACCTGCGCATCGCCGGCGACAGCGCGCGCTTCGCCACGGCGTTCGCGCGCGTCGGCTACTCCGGCGACTTCGGCGGCTCGTGGTTCCTCACCCAGCTGGTCGGCACCGCCAGGGCGCGCGAGCTCTACTACACCGCCGACATCCTCGACGCCCAGCAGGCGCTGGCGCTGGGCCTCGTCAACCGCGTGGTGCCCGACGCGCGGCTGGAGGAGGAGACGCAGGCGCTCGCGCTCAAGCTGGCCCGCGGGCCGCGGGTGGCGCTGCGCTACATGAAGCGCAACATGAACGCCGCCGAGACCGGCTCGCTGAAGGACTCGCTCGACCTCGAGGCCTGGCACCACACGCGCACCGGCTTCACCGAGGACCACAAGGAAGCCGCCAAGGCCTTCGTCGACAAGCGAGAACCGGTGTTCCGGGGGCGCTAGAAGGTCGAATACCCGCCGTCGATGATGAACGTGTCGCCGGTGTGGTAGGCGCTGGCGTCGCTGGCGAGGTAGACGGCGATGCCGGCGAAGTCCTCGCCGGTGCCCCAGCGGCGCACGGGGACGCGCGGCAGCACCTTCTCGACGAACCTGTCCCAGCGCAGCGTGCGCTCGGTCATCGGCGTGTCGATCCAGCCGGGCACGATCGCGTTGGCCCGGATGCCGTGGCGGGCCAGCTCCACGGCGAGCGCCTTCATCATCGAGATGACACCGCCCTTGGACGCGGCGTAGTGCTCGCCGCGCGCCTGGCCCGAGATGGCGGCCAGGCTCGAGGTGACGACCAGCGAGCCGCCGCCGGGGCGGCTCACCATGTGACGGGCGGCGGCCCGCAGCGTGAAGAAGGCGCCGTCCAGGTTGACGGCCAGCACGCGGCGCCAGTCGTCGGTCGTCATCTCCATGAACGAGGCGACCGCGCGCCGTCCCGGCACGCCGGCGTTCACGAAGCACGCGTCCACGCGGTCGAGCGCGCCGACGGTCTCGGCGAAGGCGCGCTCGACGGCCGCCTCGTCGCTCACGTCGCAGCGCATGGCCAGCACGCGGGCGCCGTGCTTGCGCAGCCGCTCGGCCGCCGCCGCGTTCTTGTCCTCGTTCGTGCCCCAGATGCAGACGGCGGCGCCGGCCGCGACCAGGCCCTCGGCCATGCCGAGGCCGATGCCGCTGTTGCCCCCGGTGATCAGCGCGACCTTGCCCGTGAGATCGAACGGCTGCGGGATCGTCATGTCGAGCGCGTCTCCTTGCCGGCCTGCCCGCCGGCGTCGCCGAGAATACCGCACTGCGCGCTGTCGTTCTTACACCGTCGCGGCCGTCGCGACGCCGTTGCGCCGCGGTCGCCGGCGGATCCGCGGGCAGCGCTCTTGCTAAGTGCTGAGCCGGAGGTGGCGGCCATGAAGGCAACGGACCTGCTCAAGAAGCAGCACAGGGAAGTCAAGGCGCTGTTCAAGAAGGTCGAGAAGACCGACAACGGTCGACAGCGGCGGCAGCTCCTCGACGAGATCGCGACGGCGCTCCAGGGGCACACGACGATCGAGGAGGAGATGTTCTACCCGGCCGTGCGCGGGCTGGAGACCCAGAAGGCCGAGGAGATGGTGCTGGAATCGCTGGAGGAGCACCACGTCGTGGCCCTCGTCCTGGCCGAGCTGCCCGGCGTGGACGTCGAGGACGAGCGCTTCGAGGCCAAGATGACCGTCCTCTCCGAGCTCGTCGAGCACCATGCCGACGAGGAAGAGAAGGCGATGTTCAAGCTCGCCGCCACGCTCGGCAAGGAGGAGCTGGAATCGCTGGGCGAGCAGATGGAGGCGCGCTTCGAGGCCCTCGCGGGCCGGACGCGCCGGGCGGCCTAGCCGAGCCGCTCGCGCAGGAACGCGCGGAGGCGGGCCCTCATCTCCTCCGGCATCTCGACACGGCCGGCCCGCGCCCCGAGCACGCGCGTGCGCCGGTACGTGGCGAGATAGGCGCGGCACGGCTCGCAGCCGTCCAGGTGCCGCTCCAGCGCCGCCAGCTCCTCGCCGGCGAGGCCGCCGTCCACGTAGTCGTCGAGGATCCCGATGACGTCGCGGCAGGTGAGCGTCATGCCCCGGGCCCCAGGCGCCGCGTGAGGATCTCGCGCAGGGCCATGCGGGCACGGTGCAGGCGCGTCTTCACGGCCGGCACCGTGTCGCCGACGATCTCGGCAACCTCCTCGTTCGACAGCTCCTCGACGTCGCGCAGCACCAGCACCGCGCGGTAGTGCTCGGGCAGCCGCTCCAGCGCCGCGTCCAGCGTGCGGCGAGCCTCGCCGGACAGCAGCTCCTCGTCGGGGCGCCGGGACCAGTCGGCGACCAGGAAGGCGCGGGCGCCGTCGCGATGGCCGTCGGCCTTGAAGGTGGGGAGCACGTCGTCGAGCGAGGTCTCCAGCTCGCGCCACTTGCCGCGGCGCTTGTTGAGGGCAGCGTTGGCGGTGACGCGGTAGATCCAGCTGCCGACGGCCGCCCGACCCTCGAAGCCGCCGCCCTTGAGCGTCAGCTGCAGGAACACGTCCTGGACGATCTCCTCGGCGTCGGCCTGATTGCGCGTGATTCCGTACGCGAGCCGGAACACGCGCCCCGAGTAGCGCGTCATGAGCGCCTCGAGCGCAGCCGCGTCGCCCGCCGCCGCCCGGGCCAGCAGCAGGTGATCGTCACTCGTCATCCGGGCGAGAGTATCACGCCGTGATGCATTCCTCGTCCAGCGCCTCCCGCAGGAGCGCGGACGGATCCGCCGCCGGCTCGGCGGTCACCGCCGCCGCCAGCGCCG
>DASSLH010000330.1:0-2057 GCA_035689625.1 Candidatus Methylomirabilota bacterium
TCATCGTCAATCGCGCCGGCGGCGCCGCTCACGCGCGCATGATCGCCGACGCCGTGGGCGGCGCCTGCCGCGCCGAGCCGCTCGGCGCCCTCGGCTGGGACGCGGCGCTGGCGATGCCCGAGCGCCACCTGGGCTTGCACACGGCCGCCGACGGCGCGCTGACGGCCGCGCGCATCGCCCGCCTCGGCGATGCCGTCGAGCGGGGCGTGGACGTCGAGCGGCTGCTCGCGATGGCCTCGCCGCTGCCGGTGCTCGCGCCGGCGCCGCCGCCCGCACCGGGGGCGCGCGTGAGGCTCGGGGTCGCGCGCGACGCCGCGTTCCAGTTCTACTACCAGGAGAACCTCGACCGGCTGAGCGAGGCCGGCGCCGACCTTGTCTGGTGGAGCCCGCTGGCCGACGCCGACGTCCCGGACGTGGACGGCCTCTACCTCGGCGGCGGCTATCCCGAGCTGCACGCCGCGACGCTGGCCGACAACGCGGCGCTGCGCAAGTCTCTGAGGCGGTTCGCCGAGGCCGGCCGGCCGGTCTACGCCGAGTGCGGCGGCCTGATGTACCTGGCCGAGTCGCTGGAGACGCTCGACGGCCGCGTGCACCCGATGGTCGGCCTGCTGCCGGCCGCCGTGCGCATGCGCGAGCATGGCCTCACGCTCGGCTACGCCGAGGTCACGCTGGCCGCCGACACGCCGCTCGGCCCCGCCGGCGCCGTCGCGCGCGGCCAGGAGTTCCACACCTCCACCCTCGGCCCGGTGCCGCCGGCGATCGCGCGCGCCTACCGCGTGCACGCGCCGGGCGGGGGCGAGCGCGCCGAGGGCTACCTGATCGGCCGCGCGCTGCTGAGCTACGTCCACCTGCACTTCGCCTCCAACCCCGGCCTCGCCCCGGCCCTCGTCGCCGCGTGCGCGCGCGCCCGATGATCCGCGCGCTGGCGCTCCTCGTCACGCTGGCGCTGGCCTCGCCGGCCTCGGCGCTCACCGTGCGCGACATGCTCGGCCGCGACGTCACGCTGCCGGCGCCGCCGGCGCGCATCGTGTCGCTGGTGCCGAGCGTCACCGAGGTCGTCGTCGCGCTCGGCGGCGGCGATCGCCTCGTCGGTCGCACCGACTACTGCGACTTTCCGCCCGCCGCCCGCAGCAAGCCGAGCGTGGGCGGCATGGTGAATCCCAACCTCGAGGCGGTGGTGGCGCTGCGGCCGGACCTGGTGATCGCCACCGACGAGGGCAACACCGAGGACACGTTCCAGCAGCTTGCGCGACTGCGCATCCCGACCTACCTCGTGCACGCCGATCGCCTGGTCGAGATGCTGGAGCTGATCGTGCGGCTGGGCGACCTCACGGAGCGCCGCGCCGCGGCGCCGGCGCTCGTCGCGGAGATCCAGGGGCGCATCGACGCGATCCGCCGCGCGGTGGCGCCGTTCCCGCGGCCGCGCGTGCTGTACGTGCTCTGGCCCGACCCGCTGATCGTGCCGGGCCGCGCGTCCATCCTGACCGAGCTGATCGAGCTGGCCGGCGGCGTCTCGATCACCGCCGGCGAGAGCGAGGCCTATCCGCGCTTCAGCGTGGAGGCGGCGGTCGCGCGGGCGCCGGAGGTGATCATCCTCGCCGACCACGCCGCCGGCGGCTCGATGGCCGGACGCCCGTCGCCGGAGAAATGGCAGCGCCTGGCCAGCGTGCCCGCGATCAAGGCGGGCCGGCTGCACTCCGTGGACCTGTCGGTGCTGCATCGCTACGGCCCGCGCGTGCCCGAGGGGCTCGAGCGGCTGGCGCGCATCCTCCATCCCGAGGCGTTCCGGTGACCGCTCGCCGCCAGCTCGTCCTCGCGGTCGGCGCGCTCGCGCTGGTGCTGCTCGGGGTCGCCGCGCTCTCGCTGTTCGTGGGCAGCGCGGCGCTGTCGCCGCGCGCGGTGGCGCGCGCGCTGGCCGGGCGCGCCGGCGCCGACTCGGTCGAGTCGGTGGTGACGCTGCAGCTGCGGCTGCCGCGCGTGCTGGTGGCCGCGCTGGCCGGCGGGGCGCTGGCGGTGGCCGGCGTGGCCTTCCAGGCGCTCACGCGCAACCCGCTGGC
>DASSLH010000331.1:0-5486 GCA_035689625.1 Candidatus Methylomirabilota bacterium
CGTCGTGCTGTGGGCGCGCGGGCGGCGCGAGCAGTGGGCCGGAGCGGCGGTGCTCGGCTGGCTGCTGCTCGGGCTGATCACCAGCTTCTCGCAGTCGAGCATCGCCGCGCTGCTGCTCGGGCTGGCGGTGCTGGCGGCCTGGCGCTGGGACGTGCGCGCCACGATCTACGTCTCGCTCGCGCTGGCGGCGGTCGCGCTGCTGGTGGTGGTCGCGGCGCCGCCGTCGCTTCACTTCGGGCTGAAGGGGGCCGGCGGGTCGGCTGACAACGCCACCGGCGGACGCACGAAACTGGTCTCCGGCGGGCTGAAACTGTTCGTCGAGCGGCCGCTGTACGGGTTCGGCTCGGGCTCGTTTGAAACCGAGTACAAGCGCCACGGCGGCGGCAGCGCCCAGAACGCGACCAGCGCCTCGCACACGATCCCGATCACGGTCGCCGCCGAGCAGGGGGCGGTCGGGCTGGCGGTGTACGTGGCGCTGGTCGTCACGGCGCTGCTGACGCTGTTCCGGGGCGCCGGGCGCTCGCCGCCGCGCATAGCGATAGCCGCCTGCTTCGCGGCGCTGGTGCTGCACACCTGGGTGTACGCCGACTTCCTCGAGGATCCGATTACCTGGACGTTGCTCGGGATCGGCGTGGCGCTGGCGGCGGTGCGCGGCGGCGAGTCCGCGTCCGGCGAGCAGGCCGGCGCCTCCGCGCAGCCGATAGCCGCGGTCAGGTGAGCGCGGGCGCCGCGGTCCGCAGCGTTAGGTTCTGCGCGTGCGCGACTACCTGAGGCGACTGGTCAGCACCGGCGCCGCCTACCAGGCCGCCGAAATCGTGGCCAAGGCGATCGCCGTCGTCACTTTGCCGCTGTACACGCGCCACGTCTCGCGCGAAGGCTACGGCGCCTACAACACGCTGCTCACGGCGGTGATCCTGACCAGCATCGTGCTGCGCCTCGGCGTCGGCGAGGCGTTCGTGCGCTTCTACTTCACCGACGCTGACCGTGCTCGCCGTCTGCGCATCGCGCGCACGGCCACCGCGACGGTCGCCTGGACGACCACGGCTGCGGCGCTCGTCTCGCTGGCCTTCTCCGCGCAGCTCTCGCGGCTGCTGCTCGGCTTCAGCGACCCACTGCTGATGGACTGCGCGATCCTCGGGCTGTGGGCCTTCACCAACATCGAGATGGCCTACGCGCAGCTGCGCGTGGACGAGCGCGCGCGCGCCTACATGTGGGCGTCCGGCTGCAACGTGGCGATGACTCTCGCCTTCACGATCGCGCTGGTGGTCGTGGCCGGCCAGGGGGCGCGCGGGCTGCTGCTCGGCAACTTCGGCGCCACCGCGATAACCGTGCTCGGGCTTTGGCTGGCGCTGCGCGAGCGCTTCTCGCTGCGCGTGCGCCGCGCCGAGCTGCGCGAGATGCTCGACTTCGGGCTGCCCACGGTCCCGGCCGACGCCTCCGTCTACGCGCTGCAGGTGGCCGACCGCTTCTATCTGTTTCGCGGCGTCGGTCACGCCGCGGCCGGCGAGTATTCGATCGCTGTTCAGTTGGCAACCGTGGTGTTCGTGTTCGTCCGTGGATTCCAGTACGCCTGGCCGCCGCTTGCCTACTCGATCGACAGCGACGCCGAGGCCGCGCAGCTGTACTCGATCGTCACCACCTACTTCGTGCTCGCCACCGGCGTGGTCGTGGCGGCGGTCGCGTTGCTCGGCCGCTGGCTGGTGCGGCTGCTGGCCGCGCCCGAGTTCTTCGGCGCGCACAGCGCGCTGCCGTGGCTTGCGCTCGGTTGGACGCTGTACGGGCTCTACCAGGTGATGATCGTCATAACGGGCCGTGCCCGCGTGACCCAGCGCAACATCCCGGCGGCTGCCGCCGGACTCCTCGTCAACGTCGTGCTGCTGTTCGTGCTGGTCCCGAGCGGCGGCCTCGATCTCGGTATCGCCGGCGCCGGGATCGCGTTGTGCGGGGCGTACGCGACGATGGTCGCGGTCATGCACCTGCTCACGCGAGGGGTGTTCGCCGTGAGCTTCGAATGGCGCCGCCTGGCGCAGGCCGCCGCGGTCTTGGCGGCGGTCGCCGTCTCCGGCGAGCTGCTGCTGCCCACGAGCGGCCTCGCCGGCCTGGCGCTGCGCGCGCTTTGGCTGGGGCTCGTGCCGGCGCTGCTGCTGGCGACCCGCTTCTTCGCCCCGCACGAGCGCGAGCAGGCGCGCGCGCTGGTGGCCGATGCCCGCCGGCGCGTGGCCGCCTTCCGCGCGCGTGGTGGCGACGTGGAGGCGTACGCGGAGGATCCGCTGCGGGATGTCTGACTGGCGCAGCTCGAGTGCGCGCGTACAGTCGAGCCAGCCGCCGCGGGCGACTACGCCGCGTCGCGGTTGTACCGCTCCGCCGCCTCCCGCAGCCCCTCGCCACGCGACGGCCGCAGGGTCGCGGTGACATGCCGCCAGTAGCGCCGCGGCGAATGCCCGGGCAGGGCCAGCGCCGCCAGCGCGCGCAGCGCATACGGCCACGCCGTCAGCCAGCGCACCGCCAGCGCCGCCACGCGCGAGTGGTGCTTGCGCATGTACAGGTCGCGGTTGCGCGCCATCTCCACGATCCGCGGCTCGGCCGAGGCGAGGTCGGTGGAGAGCTGCTCGTGGTGGATCGCGCGCGCGCTCGGTACGTACAGGCTGCGCCAGCCCGCGTCGCGCAGGCGCTTGGCGAAGTCGACCTCGTCGGAGTAGACGAAGAAGGCGGGGTCGAGGTAGCCGACCTGCGCGGCGGCCTCGCGGCGCACGAGCAGCGCCGAGGACTGGCACCAGTCGACCTCGCGCGTCTCCCGTCCCTTGCTCTGCACGGTGCAGAGCCGGTGCAGGAACAGCGCCCCGGCCAGCGCGGTCGGCACGCCCGGGAAGCGCCAGGCGCACGGCTGCGGGGATGCGGACCCACCCACCCCTCCCGAGGCGTCCGGCCGCAACAGCTGCGCTCCCGCGCAGGCCGCCTCGGGACGGGCCTGCAGCGCCGCGTGCAGCTCGAGCGTCGCTCCCGGCAGCAGCTCCGAGTCCTCGTTGAGCAGCAGCGCGTAGCGCCCGCGCGCCCGCCGCAGCAGCTCCGAGTCGTTCAGCGCCTTGCCGCGCCGCTGCCCGAGCGCGATCACCTCGCCGCCCGCCACACCGTCCGCCTGCTCTGCGGCTGCGCCACCGCCGCCCGCCGCCGCGCGGCGTACGGCCCCCGCCAGCGCGGGATGCTCGCGCGCCGCCTGCGCCGAGCCGTCGCGAGAGCCGTTGTCGAGCACCAGCACCTCGCTGGCGAACGGCAGTCCGGCGCGCTCGCGCTCGACGGCGTCCAGGCCGCGCAGCAACAGTCGGCGCTGCGAGGTGTTCACGATGCAGTAGCTCAGCTCCACCTCGCTCAGGGTCTGCGTCATCTGGGGGTGGACACTACAATGTCCGAATAGTGGAAAAGTGAGGGGAAGGGGAGAGCCGATGGGAATGGTCTCGCATAGCGCCAGGGTCTCTTTCGGAGCGCCTGTGCTCGCCGCGTTCGCCGTCGCGGCCGCGCTCGGCACGGGGGTCTCGGGCGCCACGGGGGTCTCGGGCGCCGCCGGCCCGGGCGCCAGAGCGGCGCGCTCGTTCACGCTGAGCGACAGCGCCAATCTCAGGCTCAACAACCACAAAGGCGTCGAATTGAAAGAGTCCGGCTACGCCAAAGGCAATCTTCCGGGCTCGATCTATATCCAGCTGCGGCTGCCCACGCCCCACTACGTCACGGCCAAGATCCAGGCGTATCCGAGCGGCGGTTCGCTGGCGGCGAGCGCCAGCGCCACCTACCGCCTTGTCACCTCTTCCAGCGCCTCGTTCTCGGGCACCATGAACATCACCGGCGGAAGCGGCCGCTACGCGAAAGCCAAAGGCTCGGGCCTGAGCTTCAGCGGAACCGTCCACCGTCCAAGCGAGGCAGTGTCCGTGCATGTCAGCGGCAACATGTCCTACTAGTCGCCAGACGCCTCCCCGTCCGGCCGGCGCCGGACGGGGTCGTCGACGCGCCGCGACGTTCCTGCGTGTGGCGTCGCTGGCCGCCGTCGGCTGCCTGGCGGCCGCGTCATGCGCGCAGGCGTCCGAGGCGGTCAGGCTGCAGGCGTCGTTTACGCCCGACCGCTTCGGCGTCTCGACGACGATCGGCTTCGGCTTCACGATCTCCAACACCGAAGGCGGCCTGCCGGCGCCGCTCACGCACGTCGACCTGCTGATGCCGCCGGGCATGAACTACATAACCAGCTCGCTGGGCCTGGCGACCTGCCAGCCCAAGCGACTCGAAGAAAAGGGGCTGTCGGGCTGTCCGGCCAACTCGCGCCTGGGCATGGGCAGCGCCTTCGTGGAGGTCCCGTTCGGCCAGAACGCGGGCCACGAGATCCCCGAAATCCAGGCGCTGATGGGACCGCCGCACGATGGCAACGTGGTCGTCCTGTTCTACGCCAACGGTCTGGCTCCGGTGTTCGCCCAGATCGTCTTCGCCGGCGAACTGGTCAGCGGCGGCGGCGCCTTCGGCGAAGACCTGTCGGCCGCCATCCCCCTGATACCGAGCGTCACCAACGGGCCGCCGGTGTCGATCGTCAACGTCAAATCGACGATCGGCCCCAAGCACCTCACCTACTACAGGCGCGTGCACGGCCGGCTCGTGGGCTACAAGCCGACCGGCGTGGAAGTGCCCGAGCGCTGCCCCCGCGGCGGCTTCCCGTTCACCGCGCGCTTCTCGTTCCTGGACGGCAGCGCGGTCACCGCGGTCGCGCACGTGCCCTGTCCGCCGCGCCGCCGGCGCCGGTGAGCTCGGCACGGCGGTACCCGCCCGCCGGGACTCCTACCCCCGCTCCGCCAACCACCCCGCCACCAGCTCGCCTGCCTCGCGCGCGCCGATGAACGGCGCCAGGCACATGTAGGTCTGCTGCCCCAGCAGCACCGGGTAGAGCTCGCAGCCCGGGCGCGGCGCCTGGCGGTAGCCGAGCTCGAGCACGGTGGCGACCAGCGCCTCGGAGACGGTGCGCGGCAGGGGCCCGCCGCCCGCGCCCTCCCGGTGGCGGTAGCCCTCCTCCAGCAGCAGCTGGAAGACGGCCAGCCGTTCGTGCGCCAGCGCCACCGCCTCGCCGCCGATCGCGTGCAGCTCGATGAAGCTCAGGTGCGCCTCGACCGGGTGCGCGTAGTAGTGGTCGGTCAGCGCTCGTCCCATCCGCCAGATCCGCTCCGGCCACGCTTGGCCGGCGAAGAACTGCGACGCCGTCGCGACCATCGCGTGCTCGAAGGTCTCCTGCAACGCCGCCACCGCCGCCGACTGCTTGTCGGCGAACTGCTCGTAGAAGACGTTGCGCGCCACTCCCGCGGCGCGCACGACGTCGGAGACCGTGACCGCCTCGTAGCCGCGCTCGTACGACTCGCGCGCGAGCGCGTAGGCGATTCGCTCGCGCTGGCTGCGCGCGATCTGCGCCTGGCTCAGCTTGTGCCGGCCGCGAGGGAGCGGCGGGTGCGCGCGCGGCGGCG
>DASSLH010000332.1:0-2677 GCA_035689625.1 Candidatus Methylomirabilota bacterium
GAGTCGCGCGAGATGAGCCTCGTCACCTCCTACATCCGCGGCAACAACGCCGCCCCCCTGGTGCTGGTGGAGTTCTCGGACTTCCAGTGCCCGTTCTGCGGCCGCCACTTCAAGCAGACGATGCCGCAGATCGAGAAGGACTACGTCGCCACCGGCAAGCTGCGCTACGTCATGCGCAACCTGCCGCTGGAGTCCATTCACCCCGACGCGATGCGCGCCGCCGAGGCCGCCGAGTGCGCCGGCGACCAGGGCAAGTACTGGCCCATGCACGACAAGCTGTTCGTCAACCAGCAGGCGCTGAGCGCCCCGGACCTGCTGCGCTACGCGCAGGAGAGCGGCGTGGAGCCGGGCGCGTTCCAGAAGTGCCTGGAGGCGGCGCCGCACACCGACAAGATCCGCCAGGATCTGGCCGACGCGCAGGCCGCCGGCATCACCGGCACGCCGACCTTCTTCCTGGGCTTCCCGGAGAGCGGCGGCAAGGTCAAGATCGTGCGCCGCATCCAGGGCGCCCAGCCCTACCCGGTCTTCAAGGCCGCGATCGACGGCCTGCTGGCGGAGGCGGCGAAGAAGTAGCCGATGGACCGGCGGACGTTCCTCCTCGTCAGCGCCGCCGGCGTGCTCGGCGCCGCCGGCGAGGGCGTGGCGGCCGGCCAGCAGCCGGTCGCGGTGACCGTCACGAAGGCGATGCTCGGCGCCGGCGCCGTGTCCTCCGGCGTGCCGCTCCCACCCACCCCGCCCGTGACGGGCTCACGCAGCGTCCCGGTGCCCTCCTGGGGCAAGCCGCTGCCGTTCCCGATCGTCATCGCGGATCGCCGCAACAACCGGCTACTCGAGGTCACGCCGGGCAAGCGCATCGTGTGGGAGTTCGCCTCGCCCAGCCTCAAGATCTACCGGGGCAACGAAGACGTGAACTTCTCGCCCGACGGCCGGCGGCTGGCTGTCAGCGAGGAGGACAACTACGACGTCCACATCGTGGACTACGAGCGGCGCGGCCTGGTGTGGACCTACGGCACGCCGGACGTGAAGGGCAGCGGGCCCGGCTATCTGGACTATCCCGACGACGCGCACATCCTCGACGACGGCAAGTTCGTGACGGCCGACATCCGCAATTGCCGCGTGCTCATCCTCGACCCGGAGACCAACCGCATCGCGACGCAGTGGGGTCAGCCCGGCCGCTGCCGCCACGATCCGCCGCGCTCGCTGGCCTCGCCCAACGGCGTCACGCCGCTGCCGAATGGCGACCTGCTGGTGAGCGAGATCCGCGGGTCGTGGATCAGCCGCATCACCCGCGCCGGCGAGCTGGCGTGGACCGTCCAGGCCCCGCGCGTGCGCTATCCCTCGGATCCGTTCCCGACCGCCGACGGCCAGGTGATCGTCGCCGACTTCTCGCGACCGGGGCGCGTGGTGATCTTCGATCCGGCCACCCGCCGCGTCAGCTGGGAGTACGAGGGCGCCGCCGGCGAGGCGATGCTCGACCACTGTTCGCTGGCCCGCGAGCTCCCGGGCACCGGCGACATCATCGTCGCCGACGACTGGCGCGAGCGCGTCGTCGTGATCGATCGCCAGACGAAGCAGTTCATCTGGCAGTACGGCGTGACCGACCGCAAGGGCCACGCGCCGGGCTATCTCAACTATCCCGACGGCTTCGACATCGACGTCTTCCGCGACTGGAAGGCCGCGCTGGCGGGAACACCGTAGCGCGCGGTCAGCCGCGCACGGGCGGCTCGCGCCGCAGCTGCTCCAGCGGGATGTGGCACGCGAGCCAGTGCGTGCCGTCGGCGCGCTGCAGCGGCGGCTCCGCCTCCTCGCACACGGGGCCCAGCTTGCTCGGGCAGCGCGTGTGGAAGCGGCAGCCGCGCGGCGGCCGGCGCGCGCTGGGCACGGCGCCCTCCAGCCTCACCGCCGGCGGCGGCGCCGCCGGGTCCGGCGCCGGGATCGAGGACAGCAGCGCCCGCGTGTAGGGATGGTAAGGCGGCTGGAAGACCTCGTCCGTCGTGCCGAGCTCGACGAGCTGGCCGAGGTACATCACGCCGATGCGATCGGCGATCTGCCGCACGAGAGCCAGGTCGTGCGAGATGAACAGGAACGAGGCCGCCAGCCGCGCGTGCAGGTCCATCAGCAGCTCGACGACCGAGGCCTGGGTGGAGACGTCCAGCGCCGACAGCGGCTCGTCGAGCACCACGAACTCCGGCGCCGTCGCCAGCGCGCGCGCGATCGCCACGCGCTGCTTCTCGCCGCCGCTGAGCGCCCGCGGCCGGCGGCCCGCGTAGCCGGCGTCCAGGTTGACGGCCTCCAGCAGCTCGCGCACGCGCGCGCGACGGCGGGCCCGCGGCAGGCCGGCCAGCCGCAGGGGCCGCGCGAGGATCGCGCCGATCCGACGCGTGGGGTTCAGCGACGAGTCGGGATGCTGGAACACCACCCGCACGAGGCGGCGAAACTCGCGCTCGTCCACGACCTCGGCGCCGGTGGCGCGGCGGCGGACGCGCACGCGGCCCGCGGTCGGCGGCACGAGGCGCGCGACGATGCGCCCCAGCGTCGTCTTGCCGCAGCCGCTCTCGCCGACCAGCGCCATCACCTCGCCGGCCGGCACGTCGAAGGTGACGTCGTCCACCGCGCGCACGGCCGGCCGCGCCAGCCCCAGCCATCCCGCGAGCGCGCCCGGCGCGTCGTAGTGCTT
>DASSLH010000333.1:0-9190 GCA_035689625.1 Candidatus Methylomirabilota bacterium
GCCGTCGGCCGGCGGCGCCGGCGTCGCCCGGGCGCCGGCGACGACCGTGCGCGGCGCGGGCCTCTCGGCGACCTGCGCGCCGGCGCCGTCGCCGAACGTGACGAGGACCTGGCCGACCTTCACCGTCTCGCCGGGGCGCACGTGGATCTTCTCGACGCGCCCGGCCATGGGCGAGGGGATCTCGACGGTCGCCTTGTCGGTCTCGACCTCGAGGAGCGGCGCGTCCTCGCGCACGACGTCGCCCTCGCGGACGAGCACCTGGCGGATCTCGGCTTCCGTGAGTCCCTCGCCGAGATCGGGGAGCACGAATGGCCGGGCCATGGCGACTCCCATTGTACGCGGTACGCGCCGCCTGCCCGGGGAGTCGGTCGGCTGACGCTTTCTGTCAGGACGCCACGACCATCCGGCACGCCCCGGCCGGTGTGCGCCCGACGTCCGCGATTCCATGGCCCTTTATTGGTGGCATCGGATTCGCACTGATCGAGGGCTGGCTGGGCCCCGGTGCTCACCGGGCAATTGGCCTCGCAGGCCCAGCCGCGGCACGTCCCTCGTCTGCGAGCCATCCACCTGCCGGGGGCTGGCACCCATGATCAAGCGTGGATTCCTCCTTCTCCTCCTCGGCGCGCTGCTCGGAGCCGCTCGCCTGGCGCAGGCCGCGCCGTTCGCCTACGTTCCCAGCTCGACCACCGACAGCGTTCTCGTGATCGACGCCGCGGCGAACGCGACCGTCGCGGCGATCACGGTCGGCCATACGCCGCTCGGCGTCGCCGTCCATCCCGCCGGCGCCGCGGTGTACGTCACGAACTCCGGCAGTGACAGCGTCTCGGTGATCAATCCGGCCACCAATAGCGTCATGGCCACCATCGGCGTCGGCAGCCATCCGTTCGGCGTGGCGGTGCATCCGAACGGCGCGCATGCGTACGTGGCCAACCAGCTCTCGGACACGGTCTCGGTCATCGACACCGTGCACAACGCCGTCGAGCAGACGATCGGCGTCGGCAGCCGGCCACTCGGCGTGGCGATCGATCCCACGGGCGCGCGGCTCTACGTCAGCAACCAGATGGGCAACAGCGTCTCCGTTGTGGACACCGCGACCGGCGTTGTGGTGGCGACGGTGACGGTCGGTACCCAGCCGTTCGGCATCGCCGTCAATCCGGCCGGCACGCGCGTGTACGTCGCCAACTCGCTCTCGCGGACCGTCTCGGTGATCGACACGGCGACCAACGCCGTGGTGGCCCGGGTCACCGTCGGCAGCTTCCCCCAGGGCATCGCGGTGCATCCCGACGGCGCTCGCGTCTACGTGGCGAACGCCAGCTCGGGTACGGTGTCGGTCGTCGACGGCGGGACGAACGCCGTGCTGGCCAGCCCGTTCGTCAGCTTCGGCAGCCTGTTCGGCATCTCGGTCACGCCGGCCGGTGATCACGTCTACGTCACGGCGGAAGACAGCGCGGCCGTCTACGCGCTCGACACCGTCACCAACCTCGTGAGCGCCACGGCGGCATTCGCCGGCAGCCCGGCCGGCCTCGGGAGCTTCTTCGTGACCGCGGCGGCGGCCTCGTGCGACACCTCCGCTCTGCAGACCCAGCTCGCGAGCACGCAGGCCGCGCTGGCCACGTGCCAGACGGACCTCACGGCCGCGAGCGCGCGCGCCGATCAGTGCCAGACGCAGCTGAGCACCGCGAGCTCCCAGATCCTCACGCTGCAGGGCCAGGTCAGCGACCTGACCGCCCAGAACGCGACCCTGACCGGCCAGGTGCAGAGCCTGACCGCGCAGGTGCAGACGCTGACCGCCCAGAACCAGGCGCTCACCTCGCAGGTGCAGACGCTGACGGCGCAGAACCAGGCGCTGACCGCGCAGGTGCAGGACCTCACTGCGCAGAACCAGCAGCTGGCCAGCCAGCTGGCGTCGGCGTCGGCGACGATCGATGCGCTCGTGCAGGAAGTGCTCCGTCGACCGGTGACCTCCCTGGCCGCGGCCGCGATCCGCGACGCCGCGGTGGCCGAGCTGGCCGCCGCGCGCACGGCGGCACCGAAGGACCCACGGCTGCGGACCGTGCAGCAGCAGGTGAACGCCGGCCTGGCGGCGATGAGCGCCGGTGAGTTCTACCAGGCGGTGCGGGACTTCCGCGAGGCCTACCGGCTGGCCGCCCGGATCGTGACCGACAGCGTCACCACGGCGGCCCGCCGCGTTCGCCGGTAGTAACTAGAAGGAAAGAACCTCGCGAGCGGCAGCGAGGACGCGGGCAACGTCGGGGACGTTGGCCTTCTCGCGGGCGAAGCCGGGGAAGGGCACGTCCCACGACGTCACGCGCGCGACGGGCGCCTCCAGCGACAGGAAGGCGCCGTCCATGATCGAGGCCGCCACCTCGGCCCCGGGCCCGAAGCTGCGCGGCGCCTCGTGCACGATCACCGCGCGGCCGGTCTTCTGCACCGACGTCACGATCGTCTCGCGGTCCAGCGGCGAGATCGTCAGCAGGTCGATCACCTCGCACTGGGCGCCGTCCTGCTCGGCGAGGGTCTCGGCGACCTCGCGGGCGACGCGCAGCATCGCGCCGTAGGCGATCAGCGTCAGGTCGCCGCCCTGGCGCACCACCTGGGCGCGGCCCAGCGGCAGCGTCTCGATCTCGTCGGGCACGTCCTCCTTGGCCGCGTGGTAGAGGCCCTTGTGCTCGAAGAAGATCACCGGGTCGGGATCGCGGATGGCGCTCACCAGCAGCGCGCGGGCGGTGCGCGGCCCCGAGGGGATCACCATCTTGAGCCCGGGGATGTGGGCGTAGAACTGCTCCTCGGACTCCGAGTGGTGCTCGAGCGCGCGCACGCCGCCGCCGTAAGGCATGCGGATCACCATCGCGACGTGGAAGCGGCCCTGCGAGCGCGTGCGGTAGCGCGCGCAGTGGTTCTCGATCTGATGGAAGCACTGGAAGGCGAAGCCGGAGAACTGGATCTCGCAGATGGGCTTGAGCCCGTACAGCGCCATGCCGACGCCGGCGCCGATGATCGCCGCCTCGGCCAGCGGGCTGTCGATGACGCGCTTGGAGCCGAACTTGCGGTGCAGGTCTTCCGTCACGCGGAAGACGCCGCCGTCCACCCCGACGTCCTCGCCGAGGATGAGCACGTCCTCGTCGCGCTCCATCTCCTGGAGCAGCGCCAGGTTGAGCGCCTTCACCATGTTCAGCTTGGCCATGGCTATCGCCTCGTCGCGCGCTGGCCGCGCATGGGAGGGGAGGCGGGCTCGCCGCCCTCGGCGGTGCCGCCGGCGCCCTCCCGCAGCCAGGTGGCGGCCTGCTCGCGCTGGGCCTTGAGGTGCGCCGGCAGCTCGCCGTAGGCGTGCTCGAACATCAGCAGCGGATCGGCCGGCGGCGCCGTCTCGAAGCGCTGGATGGCGGCGGCGATCTCGGCGTCCACCGAGGCCTCGACACCGTCCTCGAGCAGCGTCTTCTTCTTCATGTAGGCGGTGAAGCGGGTGAGCGGGTCCTTCTTCTCCCAGGCCGTCACTTCCTCGGCCGTGCGGTACTTGGTGGGATCGTCGGCCGTCGTGTGCACGCCGAGGCGATAGGTCACGCACTCGATCAGCGTGGGGCCCTCGCCGGCGCGGGCGCGGTCCACCGCCTCCTTGCAGCCGGCGTAGACCGCCAGCACGTCGTTGCCGTCCACCTGCAGGCCGGGCACGCCGTAGGCCAGCGCCTTCTGGGCGATCGTGCGCGAGTGCGTCTGCTTCTTGAGCGGCACCGAGATCGCCCACTGGTTGTTCTGGATGAGGAAGATCACCGGCACCGACCACACGCCCGCGAAGTTCAGCGCCTCGTGGAAGTCGCCCTCCGAGGTGGCGCCGTCGCCGCAGAACGCCAGCACGACGACGTCGTCGCCGCGGTACTGCGCCGCGTAGGCGAGGCCGACGGCGTGCGGCAGCTGGGTGGCGACCGGAATGGCGATCGGCAGATCGTGCTGGGTGTCGTCCGGCTGGCCGCCCTCCAGGTGGCCGGAGAAGAACAGCAGCATCTTCTCGATCGACCACCCGCGCCACAGCATCGCCGCCGTCTCCCGGAACGACGGCACCATCCAGTCGCTGGCCCGCAGCGTGAACGCGGCGCCGAGCTGCGAGGCCTCCTGGCCCTTGATCGGCGCGAACGTTCCGATCCGGCCCTGACGCTGCAGGCGGATCATGCGCTCGTCCAGGCGGCGGCCGAGCAGCATCGCCCGGTACAGCCGCTTCAGGTCGGTAGGTGAAATGTCGGGTTCGAGCGAGGCGTCGAGGTTGCCGTCGCTGTCGAGGATCGACAGGTGCTCGACCTGGAAGCGGGGCTCGATGACCGTTCGCGGCATGGCGCCTCCGGGCGTTACAAGACCATTGTACCCGCAGGCGGAGCGGCGCGCGCTATCGCGTGAGCTCGGCCCCCAGCTGCGCGATGCTCGCGGCCACGATGTCCACGAGCCGGTCGACCTCGTCGCGCGTGATGCAGAGCGGCGGCGCCAGGCGCACGACCTGGCCGCGCGCGTAGACGATCGCGCCGCGGTCCCAGGCGTAGCGATCCAGCTTGGCGACCTCGGCGCCGTCCAGCGGCTGGCCGGAGCCGTCAGGCTTCACGAGCTCGGCGCACACCATCAGGCCGCGTCCGCGCACCTCGCCGACGATCCGGTTCTTGCCGACGGCGCTGCGCAGGCCGTCCAGCAGGCGCTGGCCCATGACGCCGGCGTTGGCGACGAGGTCGTCCTTCTCCATGATCCGCAGATTCGCCAGGCCGGCCGCGCAGGCCACCGGATGCGCGGCGTAGGTGTTGGGGTGGATGTTCTCCTGCTTGGCGTCCTCGGGGAACGCGTCGGCCAGCTTGCGGCGCGCGATGGCCGCCGAGAGCGGGATGTATCCCGACGTGATGCCCTTGGCGACCGACATGATGTCGGGGACGATCCCGTCGTGCTCGACCGCGAACCAGCGCCCGGTGCGACCGAAGCCGGTGATGACCTCGTCGGCGATCATGAGGACCTCGAGGTCGTCGCAGATCTTCCGCACGGCCTGCAGCCAGCCGATCGGCGGCATGATGAAGCCGCCGGACGAGATGACCGGCTCCATGATCACGGCGGAGACGGTGTCGGGCCCTTCCTTCTCGATCGCCTGGCGCAGCTCGCGCGCGCGCCGCTCCACCAGCTCGGCGTCGGTGCCGTGGCCGCGATCGCGGAACGGGTAAGGCGGCTTCACCTTCGTGAAGCCGGCCGGCTGCAGGGCGCTGTACGCCGCCGTCATGTGCGGCAGGCCGCAGATCGCGAAGGTGCCCATCGTGGCGCCGTGATAGCCGCCCTCCAGCGAGATCACCTTGTGCTTGCTCGTCTTGCCGCGGGCCAGCCAGTAGTGTCGCGCCATCTGCATGGCGCGCTCGTTGGCCTCCGAGCCGCTGACGGCGAACATCGTGTAGTCGAGATCGCCCGGCGCCAGCTGGGCCAGCCGGGCGGCCAGCTCGGCCGCCGGGCGATTGGAGAACTGACGCGTCGTGGGGTAGTAGGCCAGGCGCACGGTCTGCTCGGCGATGGCCTCGGCGATCTCGCGCCGGCCATGCCCGGCGTTGACGACCGCCAGGCCGGCGAAGCCGTCGAGCAGCTTCGTGCCCTTCTCCGTCCAGACCCACACGCCCTCGGCCCGGTCGATGACGAGCTCGTCGTCGGCCAGCCAGGGGTGGTCCTGCGTCTTGTGCGTCCACAGGTGCTTGATCGCGTCAGGGCTGGTAGTCATGCCGCTACTGTACTCCGAACGGGCCGGCGCCGTCCGCCGTTGACGCGGGAGGCGCGGACGGGCTAGCGTCGCGAATCCACCTGGCGTGTCCGGGTCCGCGCGGCAATTCGCGGTCGTGCTGGCGGCGATCGTCGTCCTGTTCCTGGCCCAGGGCGCGCATCTCGCGCAGCGCATGATCAGCTGGGGCGACGAGAGCGCGTACGTCCATCTCGGCTACCTGGAGGCGAGCGGGGCGATCAGCCTGTTCCAGGACGAGATGCGTGGACAGCGCCTGCCGCTGCCGTTCTACGTGCTCGGCGTCTCCCACCGGGCCGCCGGCCGCGATCTTCTGGCCGCCCGGCTGACGTCGCTGCTGCTCGGCGCCGTGAATCTCGACGGCGTTCTACCACTCGCTCGTGGCGCTGCTCCTCGTCGCCGGCCTCGTGCTGATCTTCTGCGTGCCCGCCCGCTGGGGCCGCGTCGCCGGGATGGCGGTCGTCTCGCTGCTGTTCCTGACACGGGGCAGCCTCTGGCCGGCGCTGCCGGCCGTGCTCGGCTACCTGCTGGCGACGTCGCGCACGTGGCGCGAGCGCCTCGGCCTGCTCGTGGCCGCCACCGCGGTGCCGCTCGCGTTCTTCGCCTCCGATCCGCGGCACCTGAAGGTGATCGCGTACGTGCCGGTGGTGCGCCCGCTCGTGGCGCCGCTCGGCTACGTCCCGGTCTTTCGGCTCATCGGCCACGAGTCGTTCGGCGCGCGCGCGCAGCTGCTCGGAGTCGTGCGGATGCTGCGGATGTACGAGTTCTGGACGCTCGCCGCCGCGCTGCTGCTCGCCTTCGCGCTCGGGCGGCGCTCCCGCGGCGGCCCGCCGCTGCCGCCGCCGACGACGCTCACGCGGCTGGTCGGCGCGTTCTTCGTGTTCATCTTCGTCACCCACCTGCCGGCCTACGGCGATCGCTTCCGGGAGATGGCCGCCTACCTCGCGTCGTTCTCGCCGCTGGTGGCCTTGCTGCTCGGCGTCGGCTTCGCCCGGGTCGTGACCTGGACGGGTTGGGGGCGCTGGACGCGGACGGCGGTGATCGCCGCGCTCGCCGTCGTGCTGGTCGCGCCGTCGATCGGGCCGGATCGCCAGGCGCGGCCGCTCGCCGATCTCGACCGTGCCGCCGTCCGCCTGCGGGAGCTGATCCCCGGCCGGCGCGCACGTGTTCCTGTACGGCTACTCGCTGCCGCTCTACCTCGCCGGGCGCGATCCGTACCTGCGCGGCAGATCCACGACCCGAACAGCCTGGCGGCCGTCGACAATCCCGTCCTGATCCAGCGCAACGGGCTGTGGGGCCTGGCCGAGATCGAGGCGTGGCTGGGCCGCGACGCCGAGTGCGCCGTCATCGTGCCGGCCGTCCTCGAGCAGTTCCGGCGGTCGCGCCCGCAGGAGGTCGCGGCCATCGAGGCCGCGCTGCGCGAGCGATTCCAGCGCGTCGCCCGCGTCGACGACTATCGCTGGTGGCCGATGGAGGTGTATGTCCGCAAGCGATCGTGACCGGCGGCCGTGGTGAGGTGGACGTCGAGATACCGCGCGAGGGTGGTCGCGCGGGCCTCGGCGTCGGCCAGTGCGACGTAGCCGTCCGGACGTACGAGGTAGACGGCGTCGCGCCGCAGCCCCGCGCGGCGCATGACGTGCCGCCAGCGGAAGACGTGCAGCGGCAGCTGACGCTCGCGACACGCCGCCTCGAGCTCGGGCGTGGCCCTGCCGTAGAGGTGGACCTGCCAGACCGGCGTCGCCAGCGGCGCGAAGTTGTCCTCGTGCTCGACCCACGGCAACCGGTCGCCGCCACGGACACGACCGGCGCGGCCGGCGCTGAGCGGACTCTTCCGGTAGCTCACGGCCGTCTGCGAGATGATCCGGAACATCGTCCGGCGAACGATCCGCGCCCGGAACAGCAGCGGCACCAGCACCGGCACGACGCGCCGGCGCACGAGTCGCGCCAGGGCGCCCCTGCTCGTGACCAGCGTGAAGGCCCGGTCCGTGGTGGCGACCAGCCGCCGGGCGAAGCCGATGCGCTCCGGCTCGTAGCTGTCGAGCAGCGCGGCGGGCGCCCGGCCGTGCAGGACGTCGGCGAGCTTCCAGGCCAGGTTGACCGCGTCGCCGATCCCGGTGTTCATGCCCTGGCCGCCGACGGGGCTGTGGATGTGCGCGGCGTCACCCAGCAGGAAGGCGCGGCCCTGCCGGAAGCGGTCGGCGACGCGGTGATGCACGTGGTAGGTGGAGAACCAGTTCACGCGCTCCACCGTGATGCCCATGCGGGCGACGACGTCCGTGCCGACGTCGTCCCACGTCAGGCTCCCCCGGCGGCTCGCGGCCGCGTCGGGGATGACGCCGATGAGCCGCGCGCGCCGCTCGCCCGCGAGCGGGAACACCAGCAGGAACTCGGCCTCGTCCAGCGTGCCGTGCAGCTGGCCGTCCTCCGCCGGCGCCGGCGCCTGCACGTCGGCCACGTAGAAGAGGTGCTCGTAGGTGCCGCCCGGGAAGCCGACGCCGAGCTGCTCGCGCACCGTGGAGCCGGCGCCGTCGCAGCCGGCGAGATAGGCGGCCTCGCACGTCTCGTCGGCGCCGTCGGCATGGCGCAGCCGCGCACGCACGTGGTCGCCGGCGTCCGCGAAGCCGACGAGCTGCAGGCGGCGCTCGACCGTCACGCCCGACTCCCCCAGCCGCTCGATGAGCAGGCGCTCGTGCTCGTCCTGGGGAAAGATCACCGCGTACGGAAACGGGCTGCGTCCCACGCCGCCGTCGCCGAAGACGGCGCGCGCGACCCGGCCGCCGCCGCGCCAGAAGTTGATCGCGACGGCGCGCACCCCGCGCTCGCCGACGGCGGTGGCCAGTCCCAGCGGCCGGTAGAGCTCCAGCGTGCGCGCCTGCACGGCGAGCGCGCGCGACGTGGTGCCGGGCCCGGCCGTCTTGTCCACGATCCGCACGCGCACGCCCAGGCGCGTGAGCCAGAGGGCGAGGACCAGGCCCGTGGGACCGGCGCCGACGATGAGAACGGGGCGGCCGCTGGCTGAGGACATCGCGATCCCTCGGTGGTGGGGTTGCGTCGGCGCTGCCCTGCCTGGCTAATGTATCATCGCCGCCATGTTCATCGTCGGCATCGACGTCGGCGGCACGTTCACGGACCTCACGGCCGTGGACGAGGGCACGGGTCGCGTCGTCGTCACGAAGGTGCCGTCGCGGCCGCGCGAGGAAGCCGCCGCGGTGCTGGCGGGGCTGCAGGCGCTCGGCATCGCCCCCCGCGACGTGCGGCGGCTGGTGCACGGCACCACGGTGGGAACGAACGCCGTGCTCGAGCGCCGCGGCGCCCGGGTCGCGATTCTGACGACGGCGGGATTTCGGGACCTCATCGAGATCGGCCGCACCAAGCGCAACATTCCAGCGCTGTTCGTCCCGACCTTCGTGCGTCCCAAACCGGTCGTCGAGCGCAAGCATCGCTTCGAGGTCG
>DASSLH010000334.1:0-3846 GCA_035689625.1 Candidatus Methylomirabilota bacterium
GTCCGGCCACGTCACCTGCACGCGCAGGTTGGTCAGCGGCGCCAGGGCGACGTCGAGCGCGGCCTCCAGCCGCCGGCGGCCGAGCCGCCGCACGGCGCCGGCGAGGGCGCCCTCGACGTGCTTGCCCTCGAAGACCACGCCGGTGAGCGGCAGCGCCGCCTCCACCATGGCGTCGTCGACGGCGTCGAGCCGCTGGGCCCAGCGTCCGCCCAGCCCGCGCAGCTCGTGCAGCGCCACCGGCGCCGCCAGCCCCTTGAGCTCCACCATGACCGGCGGCGCCGTCTCCGCGAGGTCGCCCAGCCGCTCGCGGGTGGCCGTCGTCATGAGGATCTGGCCGCCGACCGTGCAGCCCTCGACGCGCGCGGCCAGGTTCACGGCGGCGCCGACGACCGCGTACTTCGTGCGCTGCTCGGAGCCGATGTTGCCGACGACGGCCTCGCCGGTGTGCAGGCCGATGCCCATCTCGAAGCGCGGACGGCCGCCGGCAACACTCTCGCGGTTCAGCGCATCCATCGCCCGCTGCATCGCCAGCGCGGTCGCCGCCGCCCGCTCGGCGTGGTCGGGATGCTCGATCGGCGCGCCGAACACGGCGAAGATCGCGTCGCCGATGAACTCGTTGATGGTGCCGCCGTGGGCGATGATGACGTCGGCCATGCGGCCGAGGTAGTCGTTGAGGACGGCCATCACGCCGGCCGGATCGCCGTGCTCGGCGAAGCGCGTGTAGCCCCGCAGGTCGGACATGAGCACGGTGATCTCGCGCTTGGCGCCGCCGAGCCGGAGGCCGTCCGGCGACTCCAGCAGGGTCTTCGCCACCTCCGGCGAGACGTAGCGGCCGAACGCGTTGCGGATGAAGTCGCGCTGGCGCAGCCCCTCGACCATGTCGTTGAACGCGGCCGTGAGCACGCCGACCTCGTCGCGCGAGCGCACCGGCAACGCCGGCTGCGAGAGATCGCCGGCGGCGACGCGGGCCACGCCGCCGGTGAGCGCGCTGACCGGGCGCGTCAGTCGCCGCGCCAGCACCAGGCCCAGCAGCAGCGCGAACAGGCCGCCGGCGCCCGACGCGAGCAGGATCGTGAGGTCGAGCTCGTGCAGCCGGTCGAGGAAGACGTCCACCTGGTAGTCGACACTCAGGAAGGCGGTCGTGCGGCCGCCGGCGTCCACGATCGGCGCCACCGCGCTGATCCAGGTCCCGCCCGGCGTGCGATACGTGCGGGTGTAGCGCGCCACGCCGTCCTCGAGGCCGAACGCGATCGGCTCGATGAGCTCGGGCGCCAGCGCGTACCAGCCACCCGGCGGCTCCCTCGCGTCGCTGCTCAGCACCACCCGCGCGCGGCGCGCGGCCGGATCGAAGTCGGTCAGCGTGCGGAGCGGCGTGGCCAGCAGCACCTCGCGCTGCACGGCCGCCAGCGCCGCTTGCAGCCGCCGGTAGGCCGCCGCGTCGGCCCGCGGCGCGGCCTGCAGCCGCGCGTGCTGGGCCGGATCGACGAACAGCACCGCCACCCGCGCGATGTTGAGCAGCTGGGTGCCGACCGCGTCCTCCAGCTCCCGCTTCTGGCGCTCGCGCACGAGGCCGCCCACGATCGCGACGCTGACCACGGTCAGCAGCGCGAACGCCACCGCGAGGCGGACGGCCAGGCGCCGCCAGAGCGGCAGCGCCGGCCGCACGGCGCCCGGCGAAGACGTCATCGCGCGGGCGGCGCCGGAGCCGGCTCGAGGCCGAGCAGGCGATCGAGCGTCAACGTCCCGCCCCCGCGCGTGAGCAGGAAGAGCAAGATCGAGCCCCACGTCAGGTGCTCGGCGTAGGCGTTCGGGTACACGAACGTCTGGATGACGGCGATCATGCCGAGCAGCGGCAGCGTCGCCACGCGCGTGCCGAGGCCGAGGATGAGCAGCATCGAGCAGCCGATCTCGAACGTCGCGGCCAGCGACGCGGCCACGTCGGGCGGCAGCGCCGGCACCCTGTACTCGTCCTGGAACAGCTGGACCGTCTGCTCCCAGCTCGCCAGCTTCAGCAGGCCGGCCCTGAGGAACACGGCGGCGATCGCCAGGCGAAAGAGCAGCTGCAGCAGCGAGAGCGGAACGCGGCCGGCGATCCCGACGGCGTGGGCGAGGCGCCCACGCACGCCGGCTTCCGGCACCGTGGTGACCATCGGTGCCGCCATCGCCGTCAGGCCTTCTTGGGCTGCGTGGCGCCGCCGACTACCTTCTCGCAGGCGCCGGCCGGCATGTAGATCCACGCGTCCCCCTGGTTGTCGCGGCGGCTGGTGCCGGCGCAGGACGAGTTCGCGGTCTGGCAGTCGTTCTTGCCGGCCTTGGCGATGCCGTAGCACTTCTCGGACTCGAACTTCGGCTTGGGCGCCGGACCGGCCTCGGAGGCCATCGGCAGCGCGAGGGCGGCGGCCACGGCGGACGCGATGAGCACCTGGGACGTCGTCACGATGCACTCTCCTTCGTTGCGGGCCGGATGTGGGTTGCCGGTCGTGACGCGGCCCGCCGACGCCCCGATCCGGACGTTCGGCAGGTGAGACACGGGCCGGTCGTCCGGCGATGCGCGGCCGCCGCCGCGCACCGTTTGGCCGCCCCGGCGTGTCCAACCGATGCCATGCAGACCGGTATCGGCCTTCGCGCGCCGCACGTGGACGAGATCCTCGCCACCCGGCCGTCCATCGGCTGGCTGGAAGTCCACGCCGAGAACTACATGGGCGGCGGCCCGGCGGTGCGCGCGCTGGAGCGCCTGCGCCGCGACTACCCGCTCTCGGTCCACGGCGTGGGCCTCTCGCTCGGCAGCGCCGAGGGCCTCGACGGCCGCCACCTCGAGCGGCTGGCCGCGCTGGCCGAGCGGCTGCAGCCGGCGCTCGTCTCCGAGCATCTGGCCTGGTCGGTCACCGACGGCGCCTACCTCAATCACCTGCTGCCGCTGCCGTACACGGAGCCGACGCTGGCGCTGGTGGCGGCGCACGTCACGCGCGTGCAGGACCGGCTGGGCCGCCGGCTGCTCGTCGAGAATCCATCGGGCTACCTGCGCTTCGAGGGCTCGACGCTGGCCGAGAGCGAGTTCCTCGCCGCGCTGGCGCGGCGCACCGGCTGCGGGCTGCTGTGCGACGTCAACAACATCCACGTGACGTGCGCCAACCTCGGCGGCGAGCCCGAGGCCTACCTGGCCGCGCTCGATCCGGCGACGATCGGCGAGATCCACCTGGCCGGTCACACCGTCAACGACGCCGACGGCCGGCCACTGCTCATCGACGATCACGGCTCCCCGGTGGCGCCGGCCGTCTGGGATCTCTACGGGCGCGCGCTCGAGCGCTTCGGACCGGTCCCGACGCTCGTCGAGTGGGACACCGACCTGCCGCCACTCTCCGTGCTGCTGGCCGAGGCCGCCGCCGCCGAGGCGCGGCTGTCCGCGGCGGGAACGCGACGCGATGCCGTCGTCCCTGCGTGAGCTGCAGCGTGGCATGCGCGACGCGCTCCTCGGCGCGACCGGGGCGGCGCCGGCCGGAGTCGCTGCCGATGGACTGTCGGCAATCGCCCGCGTGGCCGTCTATCGCCATCACGTCCTCACGAGCCTGACCGCGGCGCTGGCCACGACGTTCCCCGTCGTCGCCCGCCTGGTGGATCCGCGCTTCTTCGCCTGGGCCGCCGACGCCTACGTGCGCGCTCAGCCGCCGCGCGGACCGTGTCTGGCCGAGTATGGCGACACGTTTCCGGACTTCCTCGCCGCGTTTCCGGCGTGCCGCGATCTCGTCTATCTTCCCGACGTCGCGCGGCTGGAGTGGGCCATGAATGCCGCGCGGCAGGCGCCCGATGTGCCGCCGCTCGGCGCCGACGCCGCCCGCGCCCTCGGCG
>DASSLH010000335.1:0-5613 GCA_035689625.1 Candidatus Methylomirabilota bacterium
TCCAGCGGGCTCTCCGGCTTCTGCTGGGCGAGCTCGGCGCCGATGCGCGCCAGCCGGGCCGTGGTCACCAGCGGCGCCTTGCGCGGGAAGATCTTCTTGAGCAGCACGGTGGTCCCGCTCGGCGAGGACTCCACCGCGAACTGGTCCATCAGCCGGCGGGCGCCGATCAGCCCCAGCCCCATGCCGGTCGTGGAGCGGTACTGGCCGTCGAGCACGCGCGCCAGGTCGGCGATGCCGGGCCCGCTGTCGGTCACCCGCACGACGAACACCTGCGGGCTCGTCTTGCCCTCGACGGAGAACTCGACCTTGCCGCCGCCGGCGTACGTGTAGGCGTTGCGGGCGATCTCCGACACCGCGGTAGCGATGCGCGTCTGCTCGTGGGTGTCGAAGCCGAGCAGGCCGGTGAGCTGCCGGACGCGCTGGCGCGCGGCCACCACGTCGTGCTCGTGCGTGATGGCGACCGTCAGCAGGCCCGCCGTCATCGCGGCAGCGCCCGGGCGACGACGACCGTGACGTCGTCGCGGCCGCGCTTGAAGTCGCGGTAGAGCACGCCGGCGAGCAGGCTCGGGTGGCGCGCAGTCAATCCCGGGTAGGCGTCGAGGCTCCAGTGGCTGACCAGCCCGTCGGTGTGGGCGACGAGCACGGCGTCGTCCGGCCACGGGTACGTGAACTCGTCGATCTTGCGCGCGGCGTGGCCGGCGGTGCCGTTGTGGGACACGAGAGAGCGGCGGCCGCCGCCGGACAGCACCGCGGCACCGATGTTGCCGAGGCCGCAGAAGCGCAGGCAGCGCCGCTCGGGGTCGATGTCGGCCACCGCGACGGCGGCGCCGCGCGTGCTGCGCAGCCCCGCGTGCAGCGCGCTCACCAGGTCGGCCGGCGCTGCTGACGGACCGCTCTGGAAGATGCGGATCGCCTGGCGGCGCGCGTCGGCCGCGATCGGGCCGTGGCCGAGCCCGTCCACGACCAGCACCACGGTACGCCCGCTGTGCTGGATCACCGCCCAGCCGTCGCCGCTGACGTCCTCGCCGGGGCCGGGCGCGCAGGCGGCGCCGACGCTGACGCGGCGGCCGTGCGTCGGCGCCGGCGTGCGCGCCCACACCTGGGCCAGCACGACGGTGCCGTGCCCCGGTAGCGACTGGATCTCGCAGAGGTCGGCCTGGCGGCCGATGGCGCCCAGGCCGGTGCCGGCGGTGCCCGCGGTCGAGTAGCCGTCGCGCGCCGCGACCGCCACGCTGGCCATGCCGCGCCCGCGATCGAGCGCCAGCATCTGCACGCCGAGCCCGGCATCGGCGGTGACGGTCTCCAGCAGCACCTCGCCGCCGTCGCCGTGCTTGAGCAGGTTGGTCGCCGCCTCGGTGACGACGATGGCCAGGCGCCCGGCCTCGGTCTCGCCGAAGCCGGCCGCGCGCGTCAGCGCGGCCGCGGAGCGCCGCGCCGCCGACACCCCGCTGGCGTCGGTGACGCTGACGGCGACCGGCGCCCTATCGCCATCGAACGATGGATACACGCGTGCCCTCCCCGGGACGGGAGACGATCTCGAACTCGTTGGAGAGCCGCTTGGCGCCCCCCAGGCCCAGCCCCAGGCCGCCGCCGCTCGTGTAGCCGTCCTTCATGACGAGCGCGACGTCCTCGATGCCCGGCCCCTTGTCCTCGAACGTCAGCCGCAGCCCCGTGCGCCCGCCCTCGGCCACCGCCTCGATGCGCACGGTGCCGCCGCCGCCGTAGTCCAGGGTGTTGCGCGCCAGCTCGCTGGCGGCGGTGACGATCTTCGTCTGGTCCACCAGGCTGAAGCCGAGCCGCAGCGCCCACGCGCGCACCTGCTGGCGCACGGCCACGATGTCCTCACCGGAGCGGACGGGCCGGTTCTCCGCCTCGGTCACGCCGCACCGTTCGCGGTCCCGTCCAGCGAGGTGCGGAGCAGGGCCATGCCCTTGTCCACGTTCAGCGCGGTCCGCACGCCGGGCAGCGCCAGCCCCAGCTCGACCAGCGTGATCGCCACCGCCGGCCGCATGCCGACCACCACCGTCTCGGCGTCGAGCACGCGCGACATGGCGGCGATGTTGCCGATCATGCGGCCGATGAACGAGTCGACGACCTCCAGCGAGGAGATGTCGATCAGCACGCCCCGGCTGTGATGGCGCACTACCTGCTCGGTGAGGTCGTCCTGCAGCGCCATCGCCAGGCGGTCGTGCATGTCCACCTGGATGGTGACCAGCAGGAACTCCCCCATCCGGAGGATCGGGATGCGGTCCATGCCGGCGCCGGCCTCAGCGGGCCCCCGGGCGGGAGAGCGTCGCGCCCGTCCTCTGCAGCGCGATGGCGAAGGCATCCGCCAGCGTGGCCTTGGTGATCACGTTGCCCAGCTCGACGCCCAGGTGCACGATCGTCTGCGCGATCTGGGGCCGGATGCCGCTGATGATGCAGTCGGCGCCCATCAGGCGGGCGGCCGCCACCGTCTTGAGCAGGTGCTGGGCGACCAGCGTGTCCACTGTCGGCACGCCCGTGATGTCGATGATGGCGATGGCGGCGCCGGCGTCGACGATCTTCTGCAGCAGGTTCTCCATCACGATCTGGGTGCGGGCGCTGTCGAGCGTGCCAATCAGCGGCAGCGCCAGCACGCCGTCCCACAGCTCGACGACCGGCGTGGACAGCTCGAGCATCTCCTGCTGGTGGCGCCGGATGACCTCCTCGCGCCCCTTCTGGAACACCTCGGTGGTGTAGAGGGCCAGCTTGTCGAGCAGCACCGTGCCGGTCCACACCTCCTCGGCCAGCAGCTCGGCGTCGCGGCCCAGCTCCTGGCGCAGCCGCGTGAACAGCGGCCGCTTGAGCGACAGCACGAAGGTGGCGGTCTCCGACGGCGTGTAGCCGCGCGTGGCCCGCGCGTGCGAGAGCTCGGCGAGCATCTCGCGGACGCCTTGCCAGGCCGGGCTCGAGACGTCGTCCAGCTCGCCGCTCTGGACGGCGTCGCGCAGCAGGCCGAAGAAGCGTTGCGTCTCCTGGCGGAGCTCGTTCTCGCTGAGCGCCTCGGGCCGCAGCACGGCCAGCTGCTCCTTGACCCACTCGCCGACGATGTCGGCGTCCTGGCGCTTGAGGATGTCGGGGATACGGCTCACCTGTGTCGTCATGCCTGGTGATCTCCAAATCCGAAGCGTTGGCTCACCACTCGAACGTCCGGCGCGGGAAACGCCGTGAGTATACGTGGCGCGGTTCTCATTGCAACGCCCGCACGCCGTGGTCGCCGAACAGCCGGCGGACGATCCAGGGCAGCGTGGCCGGGGCCTGCCAGCGCGGCAGCGCGGCGTCGGCGACACCGGCGTCGCGAAGACCGTTGGTGAGCAGGGCGACCACGTGCGGCGGCCGCGCGCGGTCCTTGAGGGCGCCGGCGTCGCGCGGCACCTCGAAGCCGCCGCCGCAGTCGAGCACCACGACGTCGGGCCCCATGCGATCGGATGTCTCCACGGCCTCCTCCGGCGTCCGCGCCCACACCACCAGGGCCAGCGCGGACAGCAGACGGGTGGTCATCGCCAGGAAATCGTCGTCGGTGGAGCAGAGCACCACGCAACGCGACGTCATGCCGTGCACCGTACGGGCCGCGGCGGCCGCCGGCAATCGGGCAGGCTCTGAGCGGGCCGAGAAAAAACCCGGGAGGGGCCCTCGGGGAATCCCCGAGGGCGCGGTCAGGGCTCCGAGGTCACCAGGCCCAGCCGCACGGCCAGGCGCACGAGGGCGGCGAGGTCGCGCACGTCGAGGCGCTCCATCAGCTGGGCGCGGTGCGTCTCGACGGTCTTGACGCTGAGGCCGAGCTTGGCCGCGATGGCCTTGGTCGTGTTGCCCTCGGCGATCAGCTGCAGGATCTCGCGCTGGCGGGGGGTGAGGCGATCGAGCGGACCGTGCTCGCCGCCGGCCCGGCGCACGTAGTCCTCCACGACGTAGCGGGAGATGGCGGGGCTCAGGTACGTCTCGCCGCGGGCCACCGCGCGCACGGCCGTCTCCAGCTCGGCCGGCGTGGCGTCCTTGAGGAGGTAGCCGGCGGCGCCGGCGCGGATGGCGCGCAGCACGTGCTCCTCGCCGGTGTGCATGGACAGGATGATGACCCGCGGGCGCGCGCTCTCGCGCGTGAGGCGAGCGGCGGCGTCCACGCCGTTGAGCGAGGGCATGCCGATGTCCATCAGCAGCACGTCGGGGTGCTGGGCGGCCGTCAGCCGCAGCGCCTCGTGGCCGTCGGCCGCCTCGCCCACGACCTCGACGCCGGCGAAGCTCTGCAGGAGCTTCCGGATGCCGGCCCGGAACAGCGCGTGATCGTCGGCGACGAGGACCCGGATGGCCATGCGAGCCCCCATCGTACTCCATGTCGGCGTGTACCATGAGTCCGTGAGCCGCAACTTCGAGATCGCGCGCCTGTTCTATGAGATGGCGAGCCTGCTGGAGGCGCGCGACGAGTCGGTGTTCCGCGTCCGCGCCTACCAGCGCGGCGCCCAGACGCTGGAGACGCTGACCGAGGACGTGGCGGCGGTGGCCGGGCGCGGCGCGCTGACCGCGCTGCCGGCGATCGGCAAGGACCTGGCGGCCAGGATCCAGGAATACCTCGACACCGGCCGCATCGCGCAGCTGGAGACGCTGCGCACGCAGCTGCCGCCGGCGTTCCTCACGCTGCTGGAGATCCGCGGCCTCGGCCCGCGCACGGCCCGCGCCCTCTACGAGCAGGCCGGCGTGGACTCGATCGAGCGGCTGGAGGCGCTCTGCCGCAGCCGCGCAATCATCGGCGTGGCCGGCGTCCGCGAGAAGACCTGCGAGAACATCCTCAAGGGCATCGCCCAGTGGAAGGCCGGCCGCCGGCGCACGCTGCTGCCGGCGGCGCGGGCCATCGCCCGCCAGGTCGGCGAGGCGCTGCGCGCCCACGGCGGAGTCGAGCGGCTGGAGATTGCCGGCTCGCTGCGCCGCCTGCGCGAGACGGTCAAGGACATCGACCTGCTGGTGACATCCACCGAGCCGGCGCGGGTCATCCGCACGCTCACCACCCTGCCCTCGGTGACCGAGGTCATCGCGCAGGGCCCGACCAAGGCCTCCGTGCGCCACCAGGACGGGCTGTCCATCGACCTGCGCGTGGTCGAGCCCGACGCCTTCGGCGCCGCGCTGCAGTACTTCACCGGCTCCAAGGAGCACAACGTGCGCGTGCGCGAGATGGCCTCGCGCCGCGGGCTGCGCATCAGCGAGTACGGCGTCTTCGACGAGGCCACCGGCGCCCGCGTGGCCGGCGCCACCGAGGCGGACGTGTACGCGACGGTCGGGCTGCCGTGGATCCCGCCCGAGCTGCGCGAGAACCAGGGCGAGATCGAGGCCGCCCGCGAGGGCCGGCTGCCGGCGCTCGTCACCGCCGCCGACCTGCGCGGCGACCTGCACGCCCACACCGACTGGTCGGACGGCCACCACTCGCTGGAGCGGCTGATCGCGGCCGCCGAGGCGCGCGGCTACGAGTACGTGATCGTGTCCGATCACTCCCGGTCGCTGACGATCGCCGGCGGCCTCAGCGTGGACGAGCTGCGGGCGCAGGCCGCCGCCATCCGCGCGCTGCAGCCGCGCTTCCGCGTCCGCATCCTGGCCGGCACCGAGTGC
>DASSLH010000336.1:0-29287 GCA_035689625.1 Candidatus Methylomirabilota bacterium
CAGCGGGTGGCGCGCGAAATGATCCCCCGCGGCGGCGGGGTCATCGTCAACATCGCCTCGATCGCCGGCAAGGGCTACGCCGGCACCTCGAACGCGATCTACGCCTCGAGCAAGGGCGCGCTGATCAGCCTCACCCGCATCGCCGCCCTGCAGCTGGCCAGGCACGGCATCAACGTCAACGCGATCTGCCCCGGCACGACGGTGACGGCGCTGTCCAACGACAACGTCGCGACGCGGGCCAAGCAGGAGGGCGTCTCGCTCGAGGAGATGATCCGGCGGCGCAACGCCGCCATCCCGCTGGGCCGGCCCAACGAGCCTGAGGACGTCGCCGCGCTCGCCGTGTTCCTGGCCTCGCCGGGCGCCCGCAACATCACCGGCCAGTCCTTCAACGTCGACGGCGGCGTGATCTTCGACTGAGGCTAGGACCCGCGCAGGCGGGGGTCGAGCGAGTCGCGCAGGGCGTCGCCGAGCAGGTTGGTCCCGAACACCGCCAGGCTGATCGCCAGCCCGGGATAGATCACCAGCCACGGCGCCTTCTGCGCGTACTCGGCGGCGGCGATCGACAGCATGCGGCCCCACGACGGGTACGGCTCGGGGACGCCGAGGCCGAGGAAGGACAGCGCCGCCTCGACCAGGATCGCGCCGCCGAGCTGGGCGGTGACCAGCACGATGAAGGGGCCGAACGTGTTGGGCAGGACGTGGCGGAACGCCACCCGGGCGTGGCCGACGCCGAGCGCGCGCGCCGATTCCACGTAGGTGTGCTCGCGGATCGACAGCACGCTGGCCCGCACCACGCGCGCCGCCCGCGGCACGATCACGACCGAGATCGCGATGATCGTGTTGGTCAGCGACGGCCCCAGCGCGGCGGCCATGACGAGCGCCAGCACCAGGATCGGCAGCGCCTGCATGACGTCCATCACCCGCTGGGCGATCAGGTCGGTGCGTCCGCGGAAGTAGCCGGACAGCAGCCCGACGACGCCGCCGACGACCGCGCCGAGCAGCGTGGAGGCCACCCCCACCAGCAGCGAGATGCGCGAGCCGTGCACGACCCGGCTGTAGACGTCGCGGCCGAGGTTGTCGGTGCCGAGCCAGAACTCCGCGCCCGGCGCGACCAGCACGTGGCTGGAGGTCCGGATCGGATTGTGCGTGGCCAGCGCGTCGGCGAACACCGCGGCGACGACCAGCAGCAGCATCAGCAGGCCGCCGGCGGCGCCGAGCGGATTGCGGCGCACGAACGTCCACAGCGCCGAGCGGCGCGTGACGGACGCCGGCAGCGCCTCGGGGATGGCGACACCGACGGCGGGCACGGTGGCCATCAGGCGCTCCGGTACCAGATGCGCGGATCGAGCCAGCCGTACAGCAGGTCCACCGCCAGGTTGGCGAGCACGACCACGACCGCGATCAGCATCGCCAGGTTCTGCACGATCGGGTAATCGCGGAACTGGATGGCGTCGACCAAATAGCGGGCGACGCCCGGCAGGTTGAACACGGTCTCGGTCACCACGAGGCCGCCGATGAGGAAGGCGAACTCGATGCCGATGAGCGTCACGACCGGCAGCGAGGCGTTCTTCAGCGCGTGGCGCCACACCACGCCGCGGGCGTGCTGGCCCTTGGCCCACGCGGTGCGGATGTAGTCCTCGCGCAGCACTTCCAGCATGGTGGACCGCGTGATGCGCATGATCAGCGCCGAGCTGCGGTAGCCGACGGCGAGCGCCGGCAGCAGGAACTGGCCGAGGTTGGCGCGCAGGTCCTCGAACGGCGAGACGTAGGTCATCGAGGGGATCCAGCCGAGCGCCCGCACCAGGGTGAGGATCACGAGCATGCCCAGCCAGAACGCCGGCATCGACAGCCCCGCCAGCGACAGCACCCGCAGCACGTAGTCGAGCAGGTGGCCGCGCTGCACGGCGCTCACCACGCCGGCCGGCACGCCGAGCAGGACGGCGAACAGCATGGACAGCACCGCCAGCTCGAAGGTCACCGGCAGCCGGGGCCGGATGACCTCCCATGCCGGCAGCTCGTAGCGGTAGGACTTGCCGAGGTTGCCGCGGGCGAGGTCGCCCAGCCAGGTCGCGTACTGCACGATCACCGGCCGGTCGATGCCCAGCTCGGCCTCCAGCCGGTGGCGATCGGCCTCGTCGACGTAGCCGGCCGACTCGAACAGGATGTCGGTGATGTTGCCGGGCGCCAGGCGCATCAGCACGAACAGCAGCAGCGACATCCCGAGCAGGGTGACGCCGGCGATGACCAGGCGTTTCAGCACGTAGGTGCGCACGCGAACCTACTTGTCGAGCCAGACGTCCTGGCGCCGGCTGACGTTGTAGATCGAGTTCTCGTGCACCGCCCAGCCCTTGACCCGGGGCCAGTACGCCTCGTACTGCTTGCCCCAGCCGAGGATCGGCCGGGCGCCGTCGGCCTGCAGCTTGCGGTCGATCTCGTTGACGATCGCCAGCCGCTTGGCGTGGTCCATGGTCTGCGACTGCTCGTCCATGAGGCGGTTGATGTCCTCCGAGCAGTAGGCGGAGAAGTTGCGCTGCGAGCCGCAGCGGTAGTTCTCGAAGTAGTTGGCGTCGGGATCGTCGATGCCGACGCCGGTGAGGTTGAGCGCGACCTGGTACTCCAGCCGCGTCATCTTCGGATGCCACACGCCCGTCTCGATCTGCTCGAGCGTGCCCTCGATGCCGACCTGCTGCAGCTGGTCCACCATCCAGCTGGCGGTGTCGACGTAGATCGCGAGCGCGCGGGTGGAGACGACGATCTTCAGCGGGGCGGACGGGCCGAAGCCGGCCTCGGCCAGCAGCTTGCGGGCCTCGGCCTTCTGCTTGACGGGATCGCCCATGCCCGGCAGCTGGCTCACCTCGGCGAGCGGCAGCCCCCACACGCCGGCCGGCTTCGGCAGCATGGCGCCGCCGAACGTCGCCCCGCCCTGCCGCGGCCCCACCAGGTACGCCTTGCGGTCGAGCGCCAGGTTGATGGCGCGCCGCACGCGGGCGTCGGTGAACGGCGCCTTCTTGAAGTTCACCAGCACGTTGTCGTTGACGTTCGAGTCGGCCTCGACCACGGTCAGCTTGGGGGCGCCGGCCTTGGCGTTCTCCGCGTTGGTCTTGTTCCAGCCGCTGCCGGCCACGTCGAGCTGGCCGGACTGCAGCGCGGCGATCTGCGTCGAGCGGTCGCGGATGACGACGAACTTGATGCCGTCGAGATACGGCCGGCCCTTGACGAAGTAGTCGGGGTTACGCACGTACTCGACGAGCTCGCCCGGCTTGAACTCCTTGAGCTTGAACGGGCCGGTGCCGATGCAGTGGTTCTTGAACTCGGCCAGCGGCACGTGGGCGGGGTAGACCGGCGAGTAGCCGGAGGCCAGCATCAGCAGCAGCGAGGGCTGCGGGTGCTTGAGCCGGAAGGCGACCGTGTAGGCGTCGGGCGTGTCGATCGCCTGCACGTTGTCGTACCAGAGCTTGCGGGGGTTCACGCGCAGCCGCGCCCTGGCGTCGGACGCGCCGCGGACCACGTCGAACGTGTACTTGACGTCCTGCGCCGTGAACGGCTTGCCGTCGTGCCACTTGACGTCGTGGCGGAGGTTGAACACGAGCGTGCGGTTGCCGTCCTGCCAGGCCCACTTCTCGGCCAGCTCGGGGATGAGCGTGTCGGCGCTTTCCTGCTTCCTGGCCGGATCGAAGTACAGCAGGTTGTTGAAGCACGGGCTCGCCTGCTGGACCGTGGACACCGTCGATTCCTCGTGCGGCGAGAGGCTCGACGTCGCGCTCAGCGGGGAGGTCACCAGCACCCCGCCGTGCTTGGGTGTCTGCGCGGGAAGCGGTGTCGTCAGCAGCAGGACGAGAACGAGGGGCAGCGCCAGGAGCGGTCGGGACATGGGTCACCTCCGAGAGATCGGACGGTCGACGCCCGGACGCGAGATGTGGCTGCGGACTATACCACGGCTACTTCACGATTGCCGCATACACCATGTCCTTGACCAGCCCGCGGTACGGCACGCGCTGCTTGGGCGACTGCATCATGAAGACGACGAACAGCTGCTCCTTGGGATCCAGCCAGAAGTAGGTGCCGCCGGCGCCGCCCCAGTTGAGCTCGCCCACCGAGCCGGCGTAGGGCGACATGCCGGCGTCGCGGCGCACGGCGAAGCCGAGGCCGAAGGTGAAGCCCGGCCCCGGCAGGTAGAGCGGCCCCGGCGTGACGGCGGTGCCCAGATGGTCGCTCCCCATGTAGGCGACCGTGCGCGGCCCCAGGATCCGCTTGCCGTCCAGCGTGCCGCCGTTGAGCAGCATCTGCAGGAAGCGCGCGTAGTCCATCGCGGTGCCGACCATGCCGCCGCCGCCCGACTCCCACTTCTGCACGACGCGCGGATCGTTGAAGTTGGCCTTGAGCCCGATGCTGCGGTCGTGGTGAAACGGCTCGGCGACGCGCGCGTGCTTGGCCGGATCGGTGACGTAGAACGCGGTGTCCTTCATCCCGAGCGGGTCGAGCACGCGCGCCTTCTCGAACTGGTAGAGCGAGGTGCCCGCGATGACCTCGATGACGCGGCCGAGCACGTCGGTCGAGTGGCTGTAGTCCCACGTCGTGCCCGGCTGGTAGGCGAGCGGCAGCTTCGCGATGCGCTGCACGAACTCCTCGTTCGACGGGTAGTCGCTCCAGATGTCGGCGTCCACGTACGCCTTCTTCACCAGGCCCTCGCCGAAGAACCCGTAGGTGAGGCCCGACGTGTGCCGCATCAGGTCGTGGATCGTGATCGGCCGCCGGGCCGGCACGAGCTCGAGCGTGGGCTTGCCGTCCGGGCCCGGCTTCTCGACGCCGACCTTGACGTCGCCGAGCGCCGGGATGTAACGCGCGACCGGCTGGTCGAGGCCGAGCTTGCCCTCCTCGAACAGCGTCATCGCGGCCACCGAGGTGATCGGCTTGCTCATCGAGTAGATACGGAAGATCGCGTCGCGCGTCATCGGCTTCCGGGTCGCGGGGTCCACCATGCCGACGGCGTCGAAGGTCGCGATCTTGCCCTGGCGCGCCACCAGCAGCACGGCGCCGGGGATGACGCCGTTCTCGGCGTCGGCGGCCAGGCGCGCGGTGAGCCGTCCCAGCCGCTCGCTGGAGAAGCCCACCTGCTCCGGCTTGACCGTCGGAAGGCTCTGGGCGTGCACGGCCACCACGCTCGACAGCCACAGCAGCGAGACGAGCACGACGCGCAGCAGTCTCATGGCTCCCCTTCTCCTCTCAGTGGCATGACGAGCGACAGCCGCCGCGGGCGCTGCAGCCAGAGCCCGACGAGGCCGACCACGATCACGGCGGCGCCGAGCGCGTTGAGCGGACCGAAGCCCCAGGCGCCCAGCACCATCCCGCCGGCCGCGCTGCCGGCGGCGCCCATGAGGCCCATCACCAGGTCGGCGAGGCCCTGGATCGACGTGCGCTCCTCGGTCGAGAGCGCGTCGGTCAGCAGCGCGCTGCCGGCGACGAACGCGAGGTTCCAGCCCACGCCGTTCAGCGCCAGCCCCAGCATCACCAGGCCGGCCTCGGTGCCGGGCGGCAGCCCGGCCACCGCGACGGCGAGCAAGAGCACGACGCCGCCGGCGGCGATCGTCGGCACGCGGCCGAAGCGATCCGACAGCCAGCCGGACAGCGGCGAGGCCACGTACATGCCGCCCAGGTGCATGGCGACGGCCAGGCCGATCGTCTTCACGCCGGCGCCGTTGTCGTGCAGGTGCACGGGCGACGTCGAGGTGGTGCCGATCATCACGAGCTGGCTGGCCATCAGCGCGCCGAACGCGATGCGCGCGCGCGGCTCGTCGAGGATCTCGACCAGCGTGCGCACGCGGGCGGCCGCGCGGTCCAGGCGCGCCGGCGCTTCCAGCCGACGCGCGATCGCCAGCGGGTCGGGCCGCAGCAGCAGCTCGACGAGGATCGCCGCCAGCCCGTAGCCGGCCACGCTGATGAGGAACGCGCTCGCGACCGGCGAGAGCCCGAGCCGCGCGCCGACCCGCGCGGCCGCGCCCATCAGGTTGGGGCCGATGATCGAGCCGAGCGTCGAGCCCCACACGATCAGGCCCATCGCCCGGCCGCGATGGCGGCCCGGGGTGATGTCCGCCGCCGCGTAGCGCGCGAGCAGGTTCGACGTGCTGGCCAGGCCGAACAGCGCCATGCCGACGAGGAACACCGTGAAGCTGCGCGTGAGCACGCCGGCCATGCCGAGCGCGGCGCCGAGCACGGCCAGGCCATAGCCGATGGCCAGGCCGAGACGGCGGCCGAAGCGTCCCATGAGGCGGGAGAGCGGCCAGCTTGCCAGCGCCGCGCCGAGCGCGCCCACGCCGACGGGCACGCCGACCCAGGCGTGGCTGCCGGTGATGGCGGCGGCCATGATGCCGCCCACGGCCATGCCCATCGAATGTCCGGTGCTGCCGCACACCTGCGCGGCGAACAGTGTCGCCATGAGGATGCCGCGGCGCGGGACGACGGCCTCGCTCACGGACGCATCCAGTGCGCGGACGGCCCCGGTCGGCGCAGCGGCGCCGCGACGGTGGCGAACTCGCACAGTAGCGGCCGCGTCTCGCGCGGATCGATGATCTCCTCGATCCAGAACGTCTCCGCCGAGCGGAACGGCGAGCGCAGCTTGGTCAGCCGCTCCTCGATCTCCGCCATCTTCGCCTTCGGATCGGGCGCCGCGTCGAGGTCGGCGCGGTAGGCGGCCTCGATGCCGCCCTCCAGCGGCAGCGAGCCCCAGCGGCCGGACGGCCACGCGTAGCGCGTGCAGTACTGGCTGCCGTTGCGGTGGGCGGCGCCGGCCACGCCGAACACGTTGCGCACGATGACCGCGCACCACGGCACGCTCGACTGCCAGATGGCCGACATCGCGCGCACGCCCTGCTTGATGGTCCCCGTCTTCTCGGCGTCCAGCCCGATGAGGAACCCCGGGCAATCGACGAGGTAGACGATCGGCAGGTGGAACGTCTGCGCGAGGTCCACGAAGCGCTCGACCTTCTGGCAGGTGTCCGCCGTCCAGGCGCCACCGTAGAAGAACGGATCGCTGGCCAGCAGCGCCACCGGCCAGCCGTCCAGCCGCGCGAAGCCGGTGATGATCGCGCGGCCGTAGAGCTGCGACATCTCGAAGAACGAGCCCCGATCCACGACCGCCTCCACGATCGCGCGCATCTTGTAGGGCTTGCGCACGTCGTGCGGGATGGCCTCGAACAGCCACGGCTCGCGCCGCGCGATGTCGTCGGTCTGCGGCCCGCGCGGCGGCAGCTCGTCCACGGACGCCGGCAGGTAGGACAGGAAGCGCCGCGCGCAGGCGAACGCCTCGTCCTCGGTGTCCACCGCGTGATCGACGGCGCCGGCCCTGAGCTGGATCTCCCAGCCGCCCAGCTCGTTCTTGCTGAGCTTCTGGCCCAGGCGCTCGACGACCGGCGGGCCGGCGACGAACAGCGCCGACTTGTCCTTGATCATCACGGAGTAGTGGGCGGCGGCCAGGTGGGCGGCGCCGAGCCCGGCGACGGAGCCCAGGCCGAGCGCCACCCGCGGGACGACGCCCAGGTTGCGCACGACCAGCTCCCAGCCGTCCACGGCCGGCACGTTCGCGCGCCCGGTCGTCTCGATCGTCTTCACCGAGCCGCCGCCGCCCGAGCCCTCCACCAGCCGGATCAACGGCAGGCGCAGGTCGTGGGCCATGCGCTCGCACGTGTTGTGCTTGCCCTTGATCGTGGCGTCGGCCGAGCCGCCGCGCACCGTGAAGTCGTCGCCGCCAATGATGACGGGACGGCCGTCGACGCGCGCGCGGCCGAAGATGAAGTTGGACGGCGTGAACGACTCGAGGTCGTTGCTGGCGTTGTAGGTCGCGCGGCCGGCGATCTTGCCCAGCTCGTGAAACGTGCCCGGATCGGCCAGGCGGTCGACGCGCTCACGGATCGTGAGGCGCCCGCCGTCGTGCTGCCGCTTGACCCGCTCGGCTCCGCCCAGCTCCTCGGCGAGCTGCTCGCGGCGGCGGAGCTCGTCCATCTCCTTCTGCCAGTCCACGGGGCTCGACTCTACCACCGGATGGCCCTACTATGTCGCCCGTGACCCGGCGCATCGTCGCGCTCGGCTGTGCTCTGATCCTGCTTGCGTTCTCCGTCGCGCCGGCCGCCGAGCCGATCCGCGTCGGTTACCTCGGTCCGCAGACCGGCATCTTCGCCGCCGCCGGCAAGGACATGCTGGACGGCCTGAAGATGGGGCTGGAGGCCGCGGGCGGCCAGGCCGGAGGCCGCACGCTCGAGCTGATCGACGAGGACACCGAGGGTAACCCGGCCAGCGCCCAGGCCAAGTACCGCAAGCTCGTGCAGCAGGACAGGATCCACGTGCTCACCGGCGTCCTGCTCGCCAACATCGGCTACGCGCTGGTGCCGCCGATCGAGCGCGACGAGCTGCCCGCGCTGTTCCTCACCACGCCCGACGACCTCACCAAGCGCCGGCCGCCCAAGTGGATCCTGCGCTCGAACTTCGCCGCCAGCCAGCCGATGCACGCGCTTGGCGACTGGGCGGGCAAGATCGCCAAGTACAGGCGGGTGGCCGCCATCGCGATGGACAACCCGTTCGGCTACGAGGGCATCGGCGGCTTCCAGCGCGTGTTCGAGGACGCCGGCGGCCGCGTCGTGCAGAAGACGTGGGTGCCGCTCAACGCGCTGGACTTCGCGCCCTACCTGGCCCAGGTCCCGCGCGACGTGGACGCGGTCGTGCAGGTCTTCGTGGCCGGCCAGGCCGTGCGCTTCGCCAAGCAGTACGGCGAGAGCGGCCTCAAGGAGCGCCTGCCGCTGATCGGCAGCGGCGTGTTCACCGACGAGTCGGCGCTGCGCTCGATGGGCGACGAGGCCGTCGGCTTCGTGGGCGCCGCCATCTGGTCGCCCACGCTGACGACGCCCGCCAACCAGGCGTTCATGAAGCTGGCCGAGAGCAAGCTCAAGAAGACTCCGGCCTACTTCCACGCCGTGATGTACAGCACCGGCCGCTGGGTCGCCGCCGCCGCCAGCGCCATCGAGGGCCACGTCGAGGATCGCGCGCGCTTCCTGGCCGCCATCCGCAAGGCCATCGAGACGACCGACGACCCCCGCGGCCCCATCAAGCTCGACGAGTACGGCAACCCGACCGAGAACGTCTACATCACCAGGGTCGAGAAGCTGAACGGCCGCCTGCAGACGACCGTCATCCACACCTACCCGATGGTCTCCCAGTTCTGGACGTACAAGCCGGACGAGTTCCTGAAGACGCCCGCCTACGACCGGAGCTATCCGCCGGCCAGGCCGTAGCGCATCACGTCCCTCTCCCTCGCCCGATGGATCGCGGGCTGGGCAACCGCCGGGGCCTGCGTCGCAGTCGCGATCATGGTTAGCGCGCAACTGCAGGGCGGAGTCTTCGAATGGCCCTGCGTGATGGTCGTGATTTGGCCGAGCTCGATACTCCTGATGGCCCTGGAGGCGGTGTCGCAGCCGTGGTGGTGGAAGATCGCGGTACCGGCTGTCGCCGTTGCTCTCAACGTCGCCCTGTACTCCATCGTCGGCGCCGTGGTCTTCGCGCTCGCCAGGCGGTTCGCGCGCTCCTGACGGTGCGAGGGGCGGCTGCACTCAACGTATCGAAATTTGCTCTCTTGACAGCTTTTCGCGGTGGCGCTCGGTACTCGTCACGAATTCTCACCGCAGTGCCCGCTCACACGCCCGGCAACGCCCCTCACGCGACTTTCCTCCGGCGCTCACGTAAACCCGCGACTCCTGCGCGTTCGCGCGCTGGCAAGGCTCCCAGGGCCCCGGGAAATCGGGGCTTAGAATTTCCGCGAGGAGACTCGCATGGAGAACGATCGCCTCGCTGACGAGATCGCGCTGCTCTCGGCCCAGATCGAAGTGGCGACCGCCCGGTTGCTCGCGCTCATCCGGGAGTTCGACGCGCGCGAGGGCTGGAACAACGGCTTCCGGTCGTGCGCTCACTGGCTGGCCTGGCGCGCCGGCCTCGACCTCGACACCGCCCGCGAGCGCGTCCGCGTGGCGCGTGCGCTCGGCACCCTGCCGCGTCTGGCCCAGGCTCTCGCAGATGGCCAGGTCTCGTACGCGAAGGTCCGCGCGCTCACACGCGTCGCGACACCCGAGACCGAGGAGCGTCTCCTGTCCTTCGCCAAGGCCGGCACGGCGGCTCACGTCGAAGTCCTCGTGCGGGGCTGGCGGTGCGTCGACCGCAAGGCCGAGGCCGAGCAGACAACGCGCCGCCACACGAGCCGGGGGCTACACGTGTATCAGGACGAAGACGGCATGGTGGTCATCCGCGGACGGCTGACACCCGAGGTGGGGGCGGCGGTGATGCAGGCACTCGCCGCCGGCCGCGAAAAGATCTACGAGCACGCTCGGATCAACGATCCCGAGGGTGACCCGCCAACGGTGGGGCAGCAGAACGCCGACGCCCTCGGCCTCATGGCCGAGGCAGCCCTGCATCACGAGCTCGATCCCGGCGCGCCGGGCGAGCGCTACCAGGTGGTCGTGCACGTCGATGCGCCTGCCCTGGCCGATGCCGACCAGCCAGGCCACTCCGTGCTGGAGAACGGAACGCACCTTTCCGCGGAAGGGTGTCGGCGCCTGGCCTGCGACGCGAGCCGCGTGGTCATGCGGCGCGATCCGGACGGCCGCGTCGTGGAGGTCGGCGCCCGCACCCGAACGATCCCGGCGGCGCTACGCCGGGCGCTGCACCATCGGGACCGCGGCTGCCGGTTCCCGGGCTGCGGCCTACCGGTCGGGGAGGGCCATCACATCCGCCACTGGGCCAGCGGCGGTCCGACGACGCTCTCCAATCTCGCGATGCTGTGCCGCCGGCACCATCGGTGCGTCCACGAGGAGAGCTTTCAGGTCGAGCGCCTGCCCGGCGGTGAGTTGGAATTCCGACGGCCGGATGGACGAAGGCTGCCGGAAACACCCGAATCAGTCACCGTTGCCTTCCCTGCCTGGAGCAACGTTCACGTCGACACCCGAGCGCTGAGCGGCGGCTGGCCCGGCGAGCGCCTGGACGTCGGCTACGCCATCGACGTCCTGCACCCGCGGGCGACGCAGCCCTAACGCTCGACCGCCGCCTTCAGGCTCTCGTCGCGGATCAGCGCGAGCACCTCGCGCTTGAGCTCGTTGAAGAAGGGCGAGGTCGTGACCTCGAGCGGGCGGGGGCGCGGCAGCTCCACGCGCAGGCGCTTCTTGATGCGGCCGGGGCGGGCGGTCATGACCCAGACGGTGTCGGCGAGGAGCAGCGCTTCCTCGATGTCGTGGGTGACGAAGAGGACGGTCTGCTGGTGGCGTTCCCAGACGGACAGGAGCAGCTCCTGCATCACGGAGCGGGTCTGGGCGTCGAGGCTGCCGAACGGCTCGTCCATCAGCAGCACCTCGGGGTCCATCACGAGCACGCGCGCGATGCCGACGCGCTGCTTCATGCCGCCGGAGAGCTCGGCCGGGTAGTGCGACTCGAAGCCGCGCAGGCCCACCTGCTCGACGAACGTGTCGACCTTGGCGCGCCAGCGCTCGGGCGGCAGCCGGCGGGTGCGCAGGCCGAACGTGATGTTGTCGAGGACCGTGTACCAGGGAAACAGCGCGGGCTCCTGGAAGACGACGGCCCGGCGGGGGTCGGGCGCGCGGACGGGCTCGCCGGCGAAGAGCACGCGGCCTCGCGTGGGCGCGTCGAAGCCGGCCACCATGTTGAGCAGCGTGGACTTGCCGCAGCCCGACGGGCCCAGGATGGCGGCGAACTCGTTGCGCCCGACGGCGACGCTCACGCCCTGCAGCGCCTCGACGCGCCGCTCGCCGGTGGCGAACTCCTTGTAGACGTCCGCCAGCTCCACGTGCGCGCTCATCCGTGGGCTTCCAGCGTGCGCCAGCGGAGCACGACCCGGGCGAGGAGCTGGATCGCGCGGTCGGAGAGGAAGCCGAGCAGGCCCACGGAGAACATCGTGGCCACGCAGATGTCCATGCGGCCGACGTAGTAGGCGTCCCACAGCACGTAGCCGAGGCCGGACTTGACGGCGATCATCTCGGCGACGATCACCGCCGTCCACGCGATGCCGATGCCCAGGCGCAGGCCGGTGAAGATCGAGGGCAGCGCCGAGCGGAACACGACCTTGGTGAGGATCGCGGTCTCGCCGGCGCCCAGCATCCGGGCCGCGCGCAGCAGCAGCAGATTCGTGTCGCGCACGCCGTGGGTGGTGTTGACGACGATCGGGTAGAAGGCGCCCAGGCCGATGAGGAACAGCGCGCTGGTGTCGTAGATGCCGAACACGGCGATGGCGAACGGCAGCCAGGCGGTGATCGGCACCGGGCGCAGCAGCTGCACGGACGGATCGACCAGCCGCGCGACCAGCCGGTTCCAGCCGATGAACAGGCCGAGCGGGATGCCGACGACCGCGGCGAGCGCGAAGCCCTCCAGCACGCGGCGGCCGGAGTAGAGGACGTTGGCCAGCCAGGTGCCGGAGTACGGCGACAGCGAGCGCGTGGGGCCGCCGACGATCCACTGGTACCAGGAGCGCGTCACCTGCTCGGGCGACGGGATGATGCCCTCCATCACCCAGCGCTGGTGCACCGCGGTCGTCCACAGCGCCAGCAGCGCCAGCGGCAGCAGCACCGACAGGACGAGGCGTCGGGCCACGGCGGGCCGCCGCTACTGGTTCTGTCCGAGCTCCGCCGGCGACTTGCCCGTGGCCTTGCTCAGGAAGTCGTACGTGTAGTACTGCGCGATCTCGCCGGAGACGTCACGGGCGATGACGCCGTTGTCGGAGAGGAACTTCGAGATGCGCGTGATGGACTGCAGCGGCAGCGTCGCGTCGAGCTGCGTGATGCGGATGGACTCGGCCGCCACCGGCTCCGGCAGCCCGGCGCGCTCGGCGTAGATCTTCGACCAGCGCTCGCGGTTGGCCTGGGCGAACTTCAGCACGTCCACGTAGGCGACGACCAGGCGCTGCACGGCGTCGCGGTGCCGGTCCATGAAGCCGCGGTTGACGGCCAGCACCGCGATGAGGCCGCCGACGGCCTTCGAGCGGTTGTGGTCGATGCCCGCGTACTGGGCCACGCCGTCCACGATGCCTTGCGCGCAGAAGGGCTGCCAGACGACGGCCATGTCGATCTCCTTCGCCTGCAGCGCCTTCAGGTAATTGCCGCCGCCGCCCATGATGTTGACGATCTTCAGCTTCGGGTACTCGAGACCGTGCTCCTGCACGGAGGCCGCGAACTTCAGCCACGAGATCGAGCCGGCGCCGACGCCGATGGCCTTGCCGCTGAGCGCGCTCCAGTCCTTGATCTCGTCGCCCTTGCGCACGATGAGGCAGTCGTTGCCGGAGCCGACGCCGGCGACGCCGATGAGCGTCTTGGCGCCCTGCCCCAGCGCCAGCGTGATGTCCTGGGGGCCGAACGCGGTGATGTCGAGGTCGCCGGCGGCCAGCGCGGTGCGGGCATCGGCGAAGCGCTGGAACAGCACGGTCTCCATCTGGACGTTGTACTTGCCGGCGTACTCGGGCAGCAGCCACAGCGGGGAGAGCGCCGGCACGTTGGCCATGCCCAGGCGCGCCTTCACCGGCGCCGGCAGCGGGCTGCGGACGTCGCCCTGGGCGGCGGCGCCGCCGCCCAGCAGCGCGAGGATGACGAGGACGGCGGCGGCGCTCCCGACGGATCGGCTCATGGCTGGCTCCTCTCGCGGGCCGTAGTCTACTAGAATACCGGCCCACATGACGGACGCGCCGGTCGGCTCCGCGCGCAAGTGGGCCATCACCTTCTCGGTGATGATGGTCACCGTGATGCAGGTGCTCGACACCAGCATCACCAACGTGGCGCTGCCGCACATGCAGGGCTCGTTCTCGGCCAGCCTCGACGAGATGTCGTGGGTCATCACGTCCTACCTGGCCGCCAACGCCGTCGTCATCCCCGCCAGCGGCTGGCTCACCGCGCTGCTCGGCCGCCGCCGCTTCTACCTGATCTGCACGGTCATCTTCACGACGAGCTCGTTCCTGTCCGGGCTGGCACCGAATCTCGAGTTCCTGGTCGCGATGCGCATCCTGCAGGGCCTGGGCGGCGGGCCGGTGATCCCGATGGCGCAGGCCATCATGTGGGAGATCTTCCCGCTCAAGGAGCGCGGCACCGCGATGGCGGTGTGGGGCTTCGGCATCATGCTGGCGCCGATCCTGGGGCCGACCGTGGGCGGCTGGATCGCCGACAACTGGTCGTGGCGCTGGATCTTCTACATCAACCTGCCGATCGGCATCGTGGCCTTCTTCATGGTGAGCGCCTTCCTGTTCGACGCCGCCTTCCACAAGAAGCCCCGCCGCGTGGACGTCGCCGGGATCGCGCTCATGATGCTCGGCTTCGGCTGTCTGCAGCTGATGCTCGACCTCGGCGAGCGCCAGGACTGGTTCGACTCGCCGGCGATCTCCACGCTGGCCGTCCTGGCCGTCGGCATGCTGACCGCGTTCGTCACGCGCGAGATCCTGGCCGCGGAGCCGATCCTCGACCTCGGCGTGTTCCGCGACCGCAACTTCTCCGTCGCCTCGCTGGCCATCTTCCTGATCGGTCTGGGCTTCAACTCGAGCCTGCTGCTGCTGGCGCTCTACACCCAGAAGATCCTCGGCTACGACGCGTGGACGGCGGGGCTCACGCTGGCGCCGGGCGGCCTGGGCACGATGATGGCGCTGATGATCTCGGGCCGGCTCGTCTCGCGCGTGGACCAGCGGCTGATGCTGGCCTTCGGCTGCGGGCTGCAGGCGATCGCGCTGCTCCTGATGACGCGCGTGACACTGACCATGGACTTCTGGAGCCTGGCGTGGCCGCGCTTCATCCAGGGCTTCTCGTTCGGCTTCATCTTCGTGCCGCTCCAGGCGCTGGCGCTGGCCACGATCCGCACCGAGCGATTGAGCAACGCGACCGCGGCCTACAACGTCGTCCGCAACATCGGCGGCAGCACCGGCGTCGCGCTCGCCACGACGCTGCTGGCCCGCCGCAGCCAGGAGCACCAGGCGACGCTGATCGGCCACCTCGACGCCTGGAACCCGGCGATGACCGCGCGGCTGCAGGACTGGACCGCCCTCTTCGTGACCCAGGGCGCCGACACCTACACCGCCGCCCGCCAGGCCATGACGATGCTCTACCGCGAGACACTCGTGCAGGCGCAGGTGCTGGCGTACGCCGACGACTTCTGGCTGCTGCTGGCCGCGTTCGGCGGCGTGCTGCTGCTGGCGCCGTTCATGCGGCGCGTGCGCTCGGAGCCGGTCGCCGCCCGCGAGGCGGTGTCGGCTCGCGACCCCGGGCTGCCGGCCGCGGCCGAGTGATCAGCCGCCGTAGAAGACCTTGTCGCCGAGCTCCCGCAGCCACAGCGTGGCGTCGTCCGGGCGGCCGTCCGGCGTCCGGGCCACGCCGGCCTCGACGACCTTGCCCACGAAGATCGAGTGATCGCCCTTCTCGACGGTCGCCTCCAGCGTGCACTCGACGAACGCCGGCGTGCTGGCCAGGATCGGCGCGCCGGTGGTGCCGGCGCGGAACTTCTCGCCGGAGATCGTGTCGCCCTTCTTCTCGGCCGGCTTGAAGAACGTGTAGGCCAGCGGCGCCTGGCCCTTGCCGAGCACGTTGAGCGCGAAGGCCTTGCTGTCCTTGATGAGCGCGTGGGCGTGCGAGTCGGTCTTGACGCCGACGGCGACCAGCGGCGGCTCGAACGAGGCCTGGGTCACCCAGTTGACGGTGGCGGCGGCGACCGAGCCGTCCTTGCCGGCCGCGGTCAGCACGTAGAGGCCGTAGGGAAACATCCGCAGCGCGGTCTTCCTGGCGTTGGCATCCATCGCGGGTCCTCCTTGGGGCTTGCCGATCGCAGCATATACTACGCTCCGATGACCTTCGCCGACGTCGACCGCCCCGAAGCGCTGCGCCGCGCCGAGGCGCTGGTGCCGGCGCTGCGCGAGCGCGCCGAGCGCGCCGAGGCGCTGCGGCAGATGCCGAAGGAGACGCTGGACGACCTGCACCGCAGCGGGCTGTTCCGCTTCCACCAGCCGCGGCGCTGGGGCGGCATGGAGCTGGACTTCGCCGCGATCTTCGACATCCCGGCCGTGCTCGGCCGCGGCTGCGCGTCCACGGCGTGGAACGTCGGCAACCTCGCCATCCATCACTGGATGCTCGCGCTCTACGACGAGCGCGCCCAGCAGGAGGTGTGGGGGGGCGATCCCGACGCGCTCATCGCCTCCGGCATCGCCTACCCGCAGGGACGCGGCCGGCGCGTGGACGGCGGCCTCGTCGTCAGCGGGCTGTGGAACTTCTCCAGCGGCGTGGACGTCGCCGACTGGAACATGCTGGCGGTGACCGTGCGCGACGGCGAGCGCGTGGTGGACCACCGCATGTGCCTGGTGCCGCGCGCCGACTACGAGATCGTCGACGACTGGCAGACGCTCGGCATGCGCGGCACCGGCTCGAAGTCCGTGAAGGCGACCGACGTCTTCGTCCCCGAGCACCGCGCGCTGTCCATGTACCTGGCCCGCGGCGGGACCGAGTACCCCGGCTACCGCGTGAGCCCGAACCCGCTCTACCGCGTGCCGCTCTCCGCGCTCGGCTCCCACTGCCTGGCCGGCGCCGGCGTCGGCAACGCCCAGGCCGCGCTCGACCTCACCATCGAGGCGATCCGCGAGCGCAGCACCAGCTACACGGCGATGCGCATGCGCGACTTCCAGGCGGTCCAGCTGCGCGTGGCGGAGGCCGGCGCCCGGGTGGACGCCGCCCGCCTGCTCGTCGGCGACGACTGCCGACAGGCCGAGCGCATCGCGCGCGAGGGTTGGGCGCCGACGCTCGAGGAGAAGCTGCGCTTCAAGCGCAACGTGGCGTGGGCGATGGGGCTCTGCACCGGGGCCGTGGACGCGTTGCACGCGCTGGCCGGCGCCAACGGCATCTACGACCGCTACCCGATCCAGCGCCTGTTCCGCGACCAGCACGCGCTGAGCGCCCACATCGGCTTCTCGTGGGACGCGCAGGGCGGCCCCTGGGCGCTCGTCGCGCTGGGCGGCGAGTTCGTCTCGCCCACGATGTAGGCATGCCCCGCGCGCGCGTCGCCTTCTGGGAGCTGCGGCGCCACAACGTGGCCGAGGAGGCGGTGCGCGGCGGCGGGCGCCGGCGCATTGTCGACCGCGCCTGGCCGCTGCCGGAGGCGGTGCGCGAGCGCCTGCGGCCCGTGCTGGAGCCGCTGGGCTTCGACCTCGCCCGCCCGGTGACCGTCCGCGAGCCGGACGGCGCCGACGCGCTGGAGTTCAGCCAGGACGACCCGCGCCCGTGAGCGCTACGGCCGCGCCGCGCGCACCAGCGCGAGGTTTTCCTCGACCGTGTCGTGGGCGGTGATCGCCCGCAGCACGACCTCGTCGACGGCGCCCTGCCACCTGGCCAGCCCCGCCCGGATCTCCTCGGGCGTGTTGCCGGCCACCGCGGTGTCGGCGGGCTTCACGCCCATGCGGGCGAAGTGCGCGGCGTAGGCCGGGATGCTCGCGTAGCGGTCGCCCTCCTCGCCCAGCCGGGCGAGCGCGGCGGGACCGAGCGCCAGACGCACGTAGGCGTAGAGCACCGGCGGCCGGCGCCGGGCGGCGGCGGCGCCCTCCTTGACCAGCTCGGCGGAGCGGCGGGCGTACTCCGGCGTCAGCCAGTTGAACAGCACGCCGTCGGCGAGCTCGCCGGCCAGCCGGCACATCTGCGGCCCCAGCGCCGCGACGACGACGCGCGTCTTGAGCTCCTTGCGCAGCGCGTTCACGCCGTTGCGCACGCGCTTGAGCGCATCCGGGTTGGGGCTGCCGATGCCGAGGAGCAGCCGCTCCAGCGGCAGCCGCGTGCCGCGCACGCCCTCGATGATGCTGGCGGCGTTGCGCGTGTGCAGCGGGATGACGCCGACGCCGAGGGCCACGCGGCGCGTCTCGCCGACGGCCTGGGCCAGCGCGGAGAGGCCGTCGGTCGAGCCGGGATGGTTGACCCAGAACGAGCCGTAGCCGAGCGCCTCCGCCTCGCGGGCGCAGGCGCGGATGACGTCGTGCGCGGTACCGGCAAACAGCGCGAAGCCGTGTCCCATGGCAGGTCCCCTCGTGCGGTCGAGTTCGGGCGACACCGTATCACGACTTGCGCTGAACGCCGGGCCGAGATACAAGGTCCGTCATGACTGACAAGCTCCTCCTGCAGAAGGACGGCCCCATCGGCTGGATCGTCTTCAACCAGCCCGAGAAGCGCAACGCGGTGAGCCAGGAGATGTGGGAGGCCATGCCCGGCTACGTGCATGACCTGACCACCGACGACCGCATCCGGGTCGTCGTCCTGCGCGGGGCCGGCGACGCGGCGTTCGTGTCCGGCGCCGACATCTCGCAGTTCAAGGACAAGCGCAAGAACATGGCCGACGAGGAGGAGTACCGCAAGATCTCCGCGCGCGGCCAGGACGCGCTCGGCCACCTGACCAAGCCGCTGCTGGCGATGATCCACGGCTACTGCGTGGGCGGCGGGCTCAGCATCGCCATCGGCTGCGACCTGCGCCTGTGCTCCGACGACGCGCGCTTCGGTGTGCCGGCCGCCCGCCTGGGCCTCGGCTACCACTACCACGGCATGGAGAAGCTCATGCGGCTGGTGGGGCCGGCCTACACGAAGGAGATCTTCTTCACCGCCCGCACCGACTTCAGCGCGCAGGACGCCTGGCGCATGGGGCTGGTCAACCAGGTGGTGCCCAAGGCGGAGCTGGAGAGCTTCACGCGCGCGTACGCGGAGACGATGGCGCGCAACGCGCCGCTCACCCTGCGCTCGGCCAAGGCCTCGGTGGACCAGCTCGTGAAGGCGCCGGCCGAGCGCGACCTGGCGCTGCTCGACAAGCTCATCGCCGACTGCTTCAACAGCCAGGACTACCAGGAAGGCGTCAAGGCCTTCTCGGAGAAGCGGCGCCCGCAGTTCCAGGGCCGCTGACGCCCGCGGCGCGCGCCGGCCGCGCGCGGATCCTCGCCTGGGTCTGCGCGCTCATCGCCATCAACCAGCTCGGCTTCGGGGCCGTCGTGGCCGTGCTGGCGCTCTACGCGCGCTCCTTCGGCGTCAGCCAGTCGGCGATCGGGCTGGCCATCGGCGTGTACGGCCTGGCGCGGTTCCTGGTCGCGATGCCGGCCGGCTCGCTGGCCGACCGCGCCGGCCGCCGCCCCGCGCTGGCGCTCGGCGGCCTCGTCACCGGCGCCGGCAACCTCGTGTGCGCGTGGGCGCCGACGTTCACCGTCTTCATCGCCGGGCGCTTCGTGGCCGGCGCCGGCGCCGCGCTCGTCCTGATCACCGGCACCGTGGTCCTCGCCGACATCACGACGCCGGCCGACCGCGGCCGCACGATGGCGATCTACCAGGGCGTGTTCCTGTTCGCCGTCGGCGTGGGCCCTGTCCCCGGCGGCATCCTGGCCGAGCGGCTCGGGCTCGTCGCGCCGTTCGTCGTCTACGCGGTCGCCGGCACGGTCGCGGCGGTGCTGGCGTGGTTCTTCATCCCGGAGACGCGCCGGCACGGCGGCGGCGCCAGCGCCGAGGCGGCGGCCGCCCTGCCGGCCTTCGGCAGCCAGGTGCGCCTGCTCACCGCGCAGATCGGCTTCACGCTGGTGAGCTGCATCAGCTTCGTGAGCGCGTTCGCGCGCACCGGGGCGCTGTTCAACGTCATCCCGGTGCTCGCCCAGGACCGGCTCGGCCTCAATCCCGAGCGCATCGGCGTGGGCCTGGGGCTGGCCAGTCTCGTCGGGCTGGCGCTGATCTATCCCTCCGGCATGCTGGTGGACCGCTACGGGCGCAAGCCGGTGATCGTGCCGGCCACGGTCGTGTCCGGCGTATCGCTGGTGATGTTCCTGCTGATGCCGAGCTACGGCTGGTACCTGGCCGCCTGCGTGGTGTGGAGCGTGGCGGTCGGCGTGAGCGGCGCGGCGCCGGCGGCCTACGCCGCCGACGTCGCGCCGCCCGGCATGAACGCGGCGGCGATGAGCACCTATCGCATGCTGGCCGACCTCGGCTACGTGATCGGCCCCATCGCGCTCGGCCTGCTCACCGACGGCCTCGGCGCCAACGTCGCGCTGGCGACGGCCGCCGCGCTGCTGGTGACCGTCGCCGCGCTCTTCGCCTGCCTCGCCCCCGAGACGTTCCGGGCGCGGGGCGTGTGACTCACTGCAGCGGTGACCAGCTGGCCGGCAGCACGATCTTGTTCTGCTGCGTGATGAGGCGATCGGCGCCGCCCGGCGGCGGCCACACGCCCTTCTTGCGCGCCTCGTCACGGACCTGCATGCGCTGGTCCATGCTCTTGTACGCCCAGATGTGCACGAAGCCGTTGGCCTTGCCGAACTCCACGCCGCCGGCCAGGACCACCGGCGAGAGCTTCATGCGCTCGGGCAGCTTGGCCTCCCAGCCCTTGGCGGTGTCCGGCAGCGTGCCGGGCTTGAGCGTGTAGTAGCGGATCTCGAAGATCGGGCCCATCGTGCCCGGGCGCGGCGCCGGCACGAACGGGAACGCGTTGACGATCTCCGAGCGCATCTTGCGGATGAACTCGCCGATCTTCGGCGGCCAGTTGGCGTCCTTGGCCGCCTCGGCGCGGATCTTGGCGCGCTCGGCGAGGTCCTGGTAGCCCCAGACGTGGATGATCTCGTTCAGCGGCCCGACCTCGGTGTGCCAGAAGGCGGTGATCGGCGAGTACTTCTTGCGGTACTCGTACGCCTCGCCGAAGCGCTTCTCCACCTCGGCCAGGCTGCCGGGAGCGATCTGGTAGGTCCGGATTTCGTAGATCACGCTGGACTCCTTTCGGCGGTGCGCGGGTTCGAGCGCGTAGTACTATGCCTCACGCCCCGTCCGGGCGCCACCTCGGGAGGACCCATGACGCTTCGCCCGCGTGTCACGCTCGCGCTGCTGGCCGTCGTCGTCCTCCTGGCCGCCGGCGGGCCCGCCGCCGGCCAGGCGCCCCGGCGCGGCGGCATCCTCAACGCGATGCTGGTGGAGACGCCGCCGGGCTTCTCCATCCACGAGTCGGCGACGGTCACCGGGGTATGGCCGGTCATGCCGTGCTATTCCAACCTGGTGCTGTTCGACCCGCTCAAGCCCTACGAGAGCGCCGACACCGTCATCCCCGAGCTGGCCGAGCGCTGGTCGTGGCAGGACAACTACCGCAACCTCGTCTTCTTCCTGCGGCACGGGGTGAAGTGGCACGACGGCCAGCCGTTCACGGCCAAGGACGTGAAGTACACGTTCGACGTCGTGCGCGAGGCGCCCGACGCGCCAGCGAAGCTGCGCCTGTCGCCGCGCAAGGAGTGGTACGCCAACGTCGAGGCCATCGAGACGCCCGACGCCTTCACGGTGATCTTCCGCCTGCACCGGCCACAGCCCTCGCTGCTCCTCATGCTGGCCTCCGGCTACTCGCCGGTGTACCCGGCCCACGTGCCGCTCAACGACCTGCGCCAGAAGTGCGTCGGCACCGGGCCGTTCCGGCTCAAGGAGTACGCGCGCGGCACGCTGATCGAGCTGGAGCGCAACCCCGACTACTTCGTGCCGGGCCGCCCCTACCTCGAGGGCATCCGCTATCCGATCATCACCGAGCGCGGCACGCGGCTGGCCGCGCTGCAGACCGGGCGGCTCGACGTGTCCATGCCGCTCGAGATGACGAAGACGATGGCCGAGACGCTCAAGCAGAACGCGCCGTCGCTGGTGATCACCGAGATCGGCCAGAACGGCAGCGATAACGTGGTCCTCAACCACAAGCGGGCGCCGTTCGATAACCACACCGTGCGCCGCGTCGTCAACCTGGCGCTCGATCGCTACGCCTACGTCAAGGGCGTGCGCCACGGCGGCGCCGTCGTCGGCGCCGCGCTGATGCCGCGCCCGGCCGGCGCCTGGGGGCTGCTGGAGAAGGACCTGAGAACGCTTCCCGGCTACCGCAGCTCCGTCCGCGACAAGGCGCGGGCGCGCGAGCTGCTGGCCGGCGCCGGCTACGGGCCCGGCAAGCCGCTGCGCATCGAGCTGGTGACGCGCGCATTCGCGATCTACACCGATCTCGCCTCCTTCGTCGCCGACCAGCTGCGCCAGGTCGGCGTCGAGGCGGCGGTGCGGCAGGTCGAGACCGCCCAGTACTTCCCGATGCTGGCCCGGCGCGATTACCAGATCGGCGCCAACCTCACCGCCTCCGGCATCGACGATCCCGACGGCTTCTTCTTCGAGAACTACAAGTGCGGCGCCTCGCGCAACTACACCGACTACTGCGACGAGGCCGTGGACAAGCTCATCGACGCCCAGTCGCAGGAGCTGGATCGCGCCCGGCGCCTGGTCCTGGCCTGGGAGATCCAGCGCAAGCTGGAGGCCGCCGTCGCCCGGCCGATGCTCGGCTGGCGCAACGAGTACTTCACGCGGGCGCCGTACGTGAAGAACCTCGTGCCGCACAACACGCTGTACAACTACGGCCGCATGCAAGAGGTCTGGCTCGACAAGTGATCACGCCCACGGGAGGTGTCCCCATGCGTCCTCGCCTCGCGCTGCTCGTCCTGGCGCTCCTCATCGCCGCGGCCCTGCCCGCCCCGGCGCCGGCAGCACCGCCGCCCGACACGCTGGTGATCGGCCTGCACGTCACGCTGGCCACGCGCTGGCTCGATCCCGCCCAGACCGAGGCGCTCATCACGCCGTTCATGATGCTGTACGCCATCCACGACGCGCTCACCAAGCCGATGCCGGGCAAGCTCATCACGCCGAGCCTGGCCGAGTCGTGGTCGGAGTCCAAGGACGGGCTGTCCTACGACTTCAAGATCCGCAAGGGCGTGAAGTTCCACAACGGCGATCCCGTCACCGCGGAAGACGTGAAGTTCACGTTCGAGCGCTACCGGGGCGCCTCGGCCAAGCTGCTCAAGGACCGGGTGAAGGAGATCCAGGTCCTGGCGCCCGACCACGTGCGCTTCGTGCTCAAGGCCCCGTGGCCGGACTTCATGGCGTTCTACGGCACCTCGGCCACCGGCGCGGCCTGGATCGTGCCGAAGAAGTACATCGAGAAGGTCGGGGAGGACGCCTACCAGAAGGCGCCGGTCGGGGCCGGGCCGTACAAGGTCGTCTCGGTCAGCCCGGGCAACGAGCTGCGGCTGGAGGCCTTCGACGGCTACTGGCGCAAGAAGCCGGCGGTGAAGCACCTCATCATGCGCAGCATCCCCGACGAGTCCACGCGCGCGGTGGCCGTGAAGACCGGCGAGGTGGACATTGCCTACCTCTTCGGCGGGCCGGTGGCCCAGGAGCTCAAGGGCTCGCCGGGCGTCACGCTGAAGGCGCCGCTGCTGTACGGCATGTACTGGCTCGACTTCCTCGACCAGTGGAACCCGAAGTCGCCCTGGCACGACCGGCGCGTGCGGCTGGCGGCCAGCCTGGCCATCGATCGCGAGGCGATCAACCAGGCCGAGATGCTCGGGCTCGGCAAGCCGACCGGCGCGTTCGTGCCGCCGGAGTTCGACTTCGCGCTGAAGGTGGACCCGCCCGCCTACGATCCCAAGCGCGCCAAGCAGCTGCTGGCGGAGGCCGGCTATCCGAACGGCTTCGAGGCCGGCGACCTCACCCCGCTGCCCCCGTACAACTCGCTGGCCGAGGAGGTCGGCAACTTCCTGGGCGAGATCGGCATCCGGGCCAGCGTGCGCAGCATGGAGCGCGCCACGTTCCTCACCAACTGGCACGACAAGAAGCTGCACGGGCTGCTGATCGGCGCCACCGGCGCCGCCGGCAACGCGGCCTCCCGCCTGGAGCCGTTCTTCACCAAGAACGGCATCTACGCCTACGGCTCGCTGCCCGAGATGGACGATCTCTTCCAGCAGCAGGCCCGGGAGCTCGACCGCGGCAAGCGGGAGGCGATCCTGCACAAGATGCAGCAGCTCGTCACCGACCAGGTGCTGGCGGCGCCGATCTTCCAGCAGGGCTTCATCTGCGGCGTCGGCCCGCGCGTGGCCGAGTCGGCGCTGGGCCTGATCCAGGGCTTCCCGTACGTCGGCCCGCCGGAGGACCTCAGGCTGAAGTGACGTGGCGCCGGCCGGCGCCGTCGTGCTCGTCGCACGGCTGACGGCGGCACCGGCCGGCCCGCTCGGCGATCTGCTCGCCAAGAGCGAGCGCGAAGGCCTGCGCTTGGTGCGCCGGCTCGTGGACGAGTGGGCTGGCGGCGTCACGCGCTTCGACGGGCCGGGCGAGGCGCTGTTCGTGGCGCGCGAGGGCGAAGCGGTCGTGGGCGTCTGCGGGCTGAGCGTCGATCCCTACGCCGGGCGGCCCGAGGTCGGCCGCGTCCGCCACCTCTATGTCATGCCGGCGCACCGCCGGCGCGCGACCGGCGAGGTCCTGGTCAACGCCGTCATCACTGCGGCGCGCGGCCGCTTCACTCGGCTGCACCTGCGTACGAACAATCCGGCCGCGGCGCGTCTCTACGAGCGGCTGGGCTTCCGGCCCACGCCCGGCGCCGCCGACCATACGCACATGCTGGCGCTCGACTAGCTCATCGACAGGGCGGCGCGCGAAATGCGCAGGCCGTCGTTGGCGCGCTGCTGCCAGTCGGCCTGGTGGAACGCCTCGCTGATCTTCTCCAACGGATAGACGTGCGAGACCAGCCGGGCGAACGGAAAGCGCGTGAGGTTGCGGCGCAGGAACGTCAGCGCCTGGGCCAGCGCCCACGGCGAGTAGTTCGACGTTCCCACCAGCCGCGCGTTGCCCCGCACCAGCGCGGTGGCGTCGTAGGAGAAGACGTTGCCGGGGGCGATCGAGCCGACCTCGAGGTAGCAGCCGCCGCCACGCAGCATCCGGAGACCCTCGGGCACGACCTCCGGGTAGCCGACGAAGTCGGCGGCGACGTCGGCCCCGAAGCCGCCCGTGAGGTCCAGCACGGCCTTGATGCGCTTGTCCGGCGTCGGCAGGTCCTCGAGACTCAGCGTGTGGTCGGCGCCGAAGGCCCGCGCCAGCTCCAGGCGCGTCGCCACGCGGTCGAGCACGATGATGCGATCGGCGCCCATGTCGCGCGCGACGGCGACGGCGTTGAGGCCGAGCCCGCCGGCGCCCTGGATCACGACCGTGTCGCCCTGGCGCAGGCGTGCCTGCGTGAGACCGTAGATGACCTGGGCGAGCGCGCAGTTGGCCGGCGTGGCGACGTCGTCGGGCACCTCGTCGGGGATGCGGAACACGAAGCCGCCGGGGCGCAGGTAGTAGTAGTCGCCGTAGGCATTGTTGAAGTACGGCGGCGTGCCGGCCACGCGGTTGGGCCGCGCCTTGCGCGGGCACGACCCCATCTCGTCGCGCAGGCACACCGGACAGCGCCCGCACGGGAAGAAGTAGAGGAACGCGACCCGATCACCCGCGGCGAGCGGCTGGCCCGACGAGTCGACGCTGACGCCAGCGCCGAGCCTGGCCACGCGCCCGCACATCTCGTGGCCGAACGTGAGGTCCTTGGGCAGCGCGCCGTAGACCTCCTTCATCTCGCCGCGCCAGATGTGCAGGTCGGACCCGCACACGCCGGCGCGCGTGAGCTTGATCACGATGGCGCCGGGCTCGGGCTCCGGCACCGGGTACTCACGCAGCTCGAAGTCGCCGCCGTAGGCCTTGAGGACCGCCACCCGTCCGGTCATGTCGTCCCTCCGCGGTCAGGAGTATAGTCCCGGTCAGGAGGCGACCCCCGTGAAACTCCTGTTCTTCGACGACTTCAAGCTGGGCGTGCTCAAGGGCGACACCGTCGTGGACGTGTCGGCCGCCGTGCGCGACGTGCCGCACACCGGGCCGCACGACCTCATCAACGGCGTGATCGCCGGCTTCGCGCAGGTTCGCGGCCGGCTGGAGGAGGCCGCCGCCAAGGGCAGCGGCGTGCCGCTGAGCCGGGTGAAGATCCGCCCGCCGCTGCCGCGGCCGGTCAACGTCGTCGCGATGGCCGTCAACTACATGGAGGACGGCACCCGCAGCGAGCCGGCGCCGATCAACGCGTTCATGAAGTCGCCGGGCGCGATCATCGGCCAGGACGACACGATGGCGCTGCCCGACGTGCCCGCCACGATCTTCGAGGGCGAGGCCGAGCTGGCCCTCGTCATCGGCCGGCGCGCCTCCCACGTGCGGGCCGGCGAGGCGATGAGCTACGTCTTCGGCTACACCAACTTCATCGACGGCTCCGCGCGCGGCCTGCTGCCGCCCGGCAACACCTTCTACCAGATGAAGTCGCGGGACACGTTCGCGCCGATCGGCCCGTACCTGGTCACCGCCGACGAGATCCGCGATCCGCACAACCTCAAGATCCAGCTCTGGGTCAACGGCCAGATCAAGCAGAGCTTCAGCACGAGCGACATGGCCCACAAGATCCCGCGCTGCCTGGAGTGGGTCACGTCCATCCACGCGCTGGAGCCGGGCGACATCCTGGCCACCGGCACCAACCACCGCGGGCTCAGCGCCTTCCAGGACGGCGACCGCATCGAGCTCGAGGTCGAGGGGCTGGGGCGGCTGCGCATTGGCATTCGCGACGAGCTCAAGCGCACGTGGTCGCGCGAGACGCGCCTGGACCGCCAGAACAAGGGCCAGGAAGGGACGACGCCGCAGCTCAGCGGGAAATACGCGAAGGCGTAGCGGCTAGCCGCGGAACGCGGGCAGGACCTCGCGGGTGAAGCGCTCGACCTGCGCCGCCTGGTCGTCGCCGATGAAGCGCAGGCAGAGGTCGGTGACGCCGGCCGCCGCGTAGCGCTGCAGCGCCGCGATCACGACGTCGGCGGGGCCGAGGCCCATCAGCCCGCGCATGTGCACGCCGCCGCCGTAGTACGTCGCCAGGAACTCGCGGGTGTCACGCTCGGCGCGCGCGGGGTCGTCGTCCATCCGCACCGTCGTGTACACGCACAGCGGGAACTCCCCCCGGGGCCGGCCGTGGCGCGCGAGCGCCTCCTCGGCGCGCCGCCGCACGACGCGGCAGTCCTCGGCGTCGAGGTACGTCGTGATGATGCCGTCGCCCAGGCGCGCGAAGCGCTCGAACTGGGCGGGGATCATCTCGGCACGGTTGCCGGCGGTGATCAGCACCGGCGGCCCCGCCGCGGTCCACGGCAGCGGGCCGATCGTGTGCTCGTCCAGCGCCCAGTCCTCCCCTGCCCGCGTGAGCGGCTCGCCGCGCCAGAGCGCGCGCCAGAGCTCGACGTGCTCCTCCAGGCGGCGCACGCGGCGCTTGTGGTCGGCGCCGCAGGCGGCCCACTCGCGCTCCGCCGACGGCAGGCTCCAGCCCACGCCGAGCCCGAGCACGAGGCGGCCGCGCGAGATCTGGTCGACGTTGGCGAGCTGGTGCGCGAGCACCACGGGATGGCGCAGCGCCGGCAGCAGCACGGCGGTGCCCAGGCGCACCCGCTGCGTGATGCCGGCCAGGTAGGCGAGCGTGGTGATCGGCTCCAGGCGCGGCTTGGCGACGATGCTGTCGCCGACCCATACCGCGTCGTAACCGGCCTCGTCGGCCAGCCGCGCCAGCGCCCAGCACTCCTCCACCGGCGGGCGGGGCGCCGACTGCATGACGACGCCGCGCGTCGGGATCAGGACGCCGAGGCGCATGGCGGGCGCGTCAGCGAGCGCGCCAGTGACCCTCGACCCAGACGTAGCCGCCCGGGCGCGGCGCCCAGTGCGGCGCGACCCAGACGTAGCCCGGCTGCGCCGGCACCGCGTAGTGGCCGGCGACCCAGACGTAGGCGCCCCGACGCCAGGCCCAGTGACCCGGCACCCAGACGTAGGCGGGCCCCGGCGCGACCGGCACCGCCTCGACCCGCACCGGCGGCGGAGGCGGCGGCGAGGCGACGACGGCGGGCTCGGCGACGACGCAGCCGGAGAGCAGCAGCCCCAGGCACCCGGCCATGATAGCGCGGTGGACGAGGTGTCGGTTCACGCGTGAGATCCTCCCTGCTCGCTTCGACGAGCGCCGCCGTGCGCGTGTTTACACCTGGCCGGTCCAGGACGCGTCGGCCATCTCGCGCCAGCGCGCGCGGATGCGCGTGAAGTCCGTGGCGCCGAGCGCGCCGGCCGCCAGGGCGGCGGCGTTCTGCCGCCAGCGCGCCGGCTTCGTGGTGCCCACGATCGCGGTGTGCACGCCCGGCACGCTGAGCGTGAAACGCAGCGCCGTGGCCGCCCCGTCGGCGTCGCCGCGCAGGAAGTCGTAGTCGAGCGCCCGCAGGCGCGTCCAGTACGGTTGATAGTACGGCTCGGCCGGCTTGCGCGCATGGCGCCAGGCAGCGTTGGCCAGCGGCCGCTTGGCGACGACGCCGACGCCGCGCGCGGCGGCCAGCGGCAGCGTGAGCTCGATGGCCTCCTGGTCGGCGATGCTGACCGACGTCTGCAGCGTGTCGAAGCGCCCGCACTCGACGGCATACCGGGCGGCCTCGCCGTCGCCGCTGTAGCCGATGTAGCGCGCCAGGCCGCGCTCGCGCGCGCGCTCGAGCGCGGCGATGACGTCGCCGCGGCGCAGCTCCTGCACCGAGCAGCTGTGCAGCTGGACGAGGTCGAGACGATCGGTGGCCAGGCGCTTGAGGCTGCGCTCGATGCTGGCCAGCAGCGCGGCCGGCCGCCAGTCCGCGCGGCTCCAGCCGCCCGCGTGCCCGCACTTCGTGAACAGATGGTAGTCGCAGCGCCGCGCGCCGACGGCGCGGCCGATCAGCACCTCGCTGTCCTCGTAGCACTCGGCGGTGTCGATCACGTTGAGGCCGGCGTCCAGCGCGCCGCCCAGCAGGCGGCTCACGGTGCGCTCGCTCACGCGCTGGTAGCCGATCTCCGAGCCGCCGAAGCCGAGCACGCTGACGTCCATGTCGGTCCGACCGAGGCGCCGCCGCTCCATGCTTCGAGCATACCGCGTTGAATAGTTGCCAACCGCGCGCCGTCGAAGCCCACAGAAGCGAGGCGCCAGGGCCGGGCCCACCGGCAGGAGGAAACGCCATGAAACGGTTCGCTCTCGCAGCGATGCTCGCGGTGCTGCTGCTCCCCGGGGTGGCGCTGGCCGGGCCGGCCACCGACGCCGCGCTCGGGCTGGGCGCCTTCGCCGTCTTCAACCAGATCCTGTCGGGCACGGGCATCTTCGGCGCCGTCGCCGCGCCGGCTCCGGTCTACGCCGCGCCGGCGCCCGTGTACGTCGCGCCGCCGCCCCCGCCCGTCTACGTGCCGCCGGCGCCGGTCTACATCGCGCCGCCGCCGCCGCCCGTCGCGTACTACCCGGCGCCGCCGGTCTACTACGGCCCGCGCGTGGTGTACGCTCCACGCCGCCACGGCTGGGAGCGACACGAGCGCTGGGAGCATCGCCACTGGTGATCTTCGGTGACCGTCTCCCTTCCGGTTGCGTAGGC